>JASFHE010000440.1:0-5843 GCA_050123415.1 Desulfobacteraceae bacterium
TAATCCTTCAAGGAGTCCGACCTGGTCTCCAAGACTGCTTTTAAGATTACTTAATGCCTGCTCCTTGGTAATAAATCTCGTGATTTCAGCGCCACCGAGTCCTGACAACGCTGTTTCAATTTTACCCCTGGTGTTTTTATCCAGACCGTCCTCAATGTATACCGACATAGAAAGAGCTCCGCCCCAGTCACTTAACCAGCTGCTGATATTAACTGATAAAAGAAGGAACGACCCAAGGAGAAGCATGGAGATGGTTATCGTCCCTATGCTTATCATATGCACAAGATGATTATTTTTAATATTGGTGAAGGCTGTTTTAAAAAAGTAGATACAGAGTCTTGGTTTCATTTACTTTATCTCTTCAACTACTAGTCCGTTTTTCAACACAATTATCCGCTGGCCTGTATTCTCAAGCAGTTCTCTACTGTGGGTTGCAATAAGCACTGTAGTACCGCTCATGTTAATTGTCCTGAAGAGAAGCATAATATCCCTGGTAATATCAGGATCAAGATTACCTGTCGGTTCATCAGCTACAAGAATAAGGGGATTATTAATAATTGCCCTCGCAATGGCGACCCTTTGCTGCTCTCCGCCGGACAGTTGAAGGGGAAAGGCCTTTTCTTTGTTTGCCAGCCCGACTGATCTTAATGCCTGATGTGTCTTTTTCCTTATAATAGTCGGCCGTTCCCCTGTAACCTCCAGGGCAAGAGCCACATTCTGGAAAACTGTTTTATTATTCAGCAGCTTGAAGTCCTGAAATACAAATCCCATCTTTCTTCTCAGGAGGTCGAGACTTTTTCTTTTTATACGTGTAAAGTTGATATTATTGATGAGTATCTGACCGCTTGTAGGTGAATCCGCCCCAAAGATGAGTCTGAGGAGCGTTGTCTTGCCTGCGCCACTCGGACCCGTAATAAAGACAAATTCACCCTTATGCATTCTAAGATTTATATCTTCAAGGGCTTTATTGGTTCCAAAGCTTTTTGATACTCTAAAAATTTGGATCATGGGTGGTCACAATTATGAAACATTATAGTTAATAGACCTTTCCAGCATTTTTTGCAGATCGTTCTATATTCCAACTGACTCAAGGCACAGGGCTCAAGGCACAAGGTTTTAATGCTTTTTGTCTTCCCTTGCGCCCTGCGCCTTGAGCCTTGCGCCACCATATTTAGCCTTATTAATATCCGGAGCCAAACCAGCTCAAACAACCGTAAAAGTCGGCTATGCCGACTAGTACTCTCCGATAGCCCTTAACAAAGCCGCCTTTGCCAGGTGATGATCATACAGCGCACTGTAATAATTAACCCTCGCCTGTGTCAACAGTGTTTGAGCGTCAAGGACTTCCGTTGATGTTGTTACCTGGGCTTTATATCTTTCGCTGCTTACACGAAGGTTTTCCTCACCCTGTTCAACAGCCTTTTTAGCTGCCGGGATTCTCTTTTCCGTTTCCTGAAGATTGAGGATAGCATTTTTTAATTCAAGCCGTATCCCGTCCTCAATTGATCTCTTTGTGTTTATAAGCTGCTGCTTATTCATTTCCTTCTGCCGTACTGAGTACTTATCGCTGCCCCAGTTCCAGAAGTTCCAGGAGAGGCTGGCTAAGGCCTGCCAGCTGTTCGTATCAAGCAGGGTAGATGATCCGCTGAAAGTTGGCGAGTCCCCGGATTTTGTATAATTATAGGTCAAGGCTATTTCAGGATAATATTTACTTTTTGCCAGTCTTATCTGCTGATCAATCTGCCGGTCATTTATTTGGACAGACTTTATCTCAGGTCTTTTTAAAAGAGCCTGATTAAAAAATCTGTCAAAATCGATAAGCTCGGGTGTGTATTCCAGAATATCCTGGACATTTACCTGCGAATCAATTGGTTTCGAAAGTACAATATTAAAAGAAGCCCGGGATAATTTTGAAGCGTTCTGAGCTTTGATCAGGTTCTGTTCGGCATTGGCCAGTTCTACTTCAGCCTTTAACAGGTCATTAACAGGGATCATGCCCACATCATAAAAATTCTTTGCTACCTTGAGGTGTGACTGCAGCGCCTCTACAGCACTCTGCGCAACTTCAACCGCTTTATCAGCTTTTAATATCGTGAAGTACGCATCCTTTGCTTTTAACGCTATGTCAAGTTTTTCGAGCTCAAGCTCCATTTCACTCAGGTCAATCCCGAGTTTTGCCAGTTCATAGGCGCTTGTAAGCGCAAAGCCCGTAAAAAGAGGCTGAGTTATTGTGCCCTGCCACTGGTAATTATTCTTTGAGCCAAATGCAACTGTCATGCCCGGCCCTGCATCAAATTCATTAATTTCACCTTCACGTCTGTAGGTGTATGAAGTACTGAACCTTGGCAGCAGGTCTGCTTTTGCCTTCTTTCTGGCATAACGTGCTTCTTCTATCTGCTGCTCTTTTGTCTTAACTCCCCAGTTTTTATCTATTGCTTCCTTAACGCTTTTCTTTAATGTATATACTTCTGCATCATTATTATCCGCAAATACTATGACAGGATAAAAAATGCACAGGCCTATTATAAGCCCTGAAAAGAATATGAGTTTATTCACCGGTCCTGACATCCCTTTCCTCCGTTATCCCCTGGTGTTCATAGAAAGATTATGAATATACCCAGTGGTTTTAAGTTATTTTGATTTATCGAACCAAGATTATGTTAATTCCATAGAATAGCTAATGGAATATGTCAATGCCAATCAATTAGGAAACAGGAAAGAGGAATCGGAAAAGAGCAAAAACGAAAAATCAAACCGCAAAGACGCCCACCGTCGCTGAAGCTATAGCGGGACAGGTAAATAATGAAAAGAAAAACGATTACTATTTTATAAGACTATAAAATACTTTATTTTCAACAGCCCCCTAAAGATTTAAGTCTCTACAGATTTTAGATTTTCTTTCAGAATCAATAAAATATAACTTTTAGCGACCTTAACCTCTTGAGAGAGCGAAACGAGCGGGCGGTTCAGGCTTTGATCCTTGAGCCCTGATTCTATTTTCTAATTCCTGATTTCTCTTTCCTCAATATTCTGTCCTTGACAGACCAAGACATTGAAAATAAAGTAAATTTGACTATATTACATATATGACAACCGAACAAGGCAGAAAATAAAATATGGATAAAAGAATACTAAAACAGCTTATCTTAGTTCTGATACTGCTCCTCATTTTCATCTGGGTAAAAAAAGATGATCTTCTTATATATGCCGGATTCAGGCCTGCGGTCGAAACCCTGGATTTCAATGAACAGCAGAAAGAGCTGGAAAACAGGCCTGTTATTTTATCCAGAGATGAGGAAATAAACATAAATGTTTTTGAACAGGCCCATCCGGCTGTTGTAAATATTACAGCGACAACACTTAGTGTTGATTTCTTCAGGCGAATTATCCCAAGAGAAGGTCAGGGTTCCGGTTTTATTATTAATAAAAGAGGGTATATTTTAACCAATAATCATGTTGTGGCAAAGGCACAGGAAATTAAAGTAACACTTGCTGACGGGAAAAGGCTTTCGGCAGTAATGATAGGTAGAGATCCATACTCGGATCTGGCAGTAATTAAAGTACCTGAAGGCGGTGTTAATGCTGTAGCCCTGCTGGGAGATTCCGACCAGATTAAAGTCGGGCAGAAGGCAATTGCTATCGGAAACCCATTCGGTCTTTCCCATACTTTAACAACAGGAATTGTGAGTGCGCTCCACAGGTCAATAATGACATCTGAGGATATACAAATTGATGACCTTATACAGACTGATGCGGCCATTAATCCTGGTAATTCAGGTGGGCCGCTGTTAAACTCCAGTGGTGAAGTAATAGGTATAAACACAGCCATATTCACCCTTTCCGGGGGATATCAGGGCATAGGATTCGCCATCCCCATAAATAAAGCTAAAGAAGTATCCAACGAATTGATCTCCTCGGGTCGTGTTCTCAGACCATGGCTGGGAGCTTCCGGCTTTGACTTGAATAACGAACTGGCAGAATACATCGGGCTGACTGTAAATAAAGGTGCCCTGATTCAGAGAGTCTATCCCGGAAGCCCTGCCGATATGGCGGGTCTTAAAGGGGGCTCAACGCCTGTAACAGACGGACTTGTACGGCTGCTTATTGGCGGAGACTTGATTGTTTCTATTGATAAGGTCCCGATTAAAAACTCCGAGGATTTATTGGATATAGTAAACAAAAAAAAGGTGGGACAGGAAATAAGCATAGGTATATATAGAGGAAAACGATACATGGAGCTTAAAACAGTTCTTACTGAGAAGCCTTATTAGCACAGCTCTTAATTATCATTTTTCCAGATGCCCCAGGGCTATCATTCTTTTCTTTGCAACTTCATCACGTTTTAACTCCCATTCCTTCCATTCTTTTTTTAGCTCGAGCAATTCATTATCTGCCTGATTTATTAGTTCATTAAACGAAGGATCCGAGGCCGTTTGGGATAGCTCTTTTTTTATCTCCCTTACCCGCTTTTTTATTTCCCGCAGCCTGTTGAGCGCTTTTACTTCATCATCAGTGGGAATTTCCATGGGTTTACAGCTGCTTTTTTCTCTGCATCTCGAGTGAGTGAAATAAAAGTATTATGCCTGAAATTGAAGCTTGTAATAAATAAAAATATCAAGTAAATTCGGAGCTATAAATAATTCCTATTTCTGTTATCCGAATTACATATATGAAAAGAAGAGTACAAATGCCAAAAATAGACTTTGACCTCCGCCAGCTCGAAATATTCTGTAAAGTTGTTGACCTGAAGAGCTTCTCAAAGGCAGCAGATGCTGTTTTTCTTGCACAGGCATCAGTCAGTGAGAGGATTGCAAACCTTGAAAAATCCGTGGGCACACTGCTTCTGGATCGAATGGGAAGACAGATCATTCCGACTAAAGCAGGTGAACTGCTATATAAACACGCAGTCCTCATGCTTGATATGAAGAAAACAGCCAGACTCGAGATGGAAAAATTCCTAGGACTCAGGCAGGGAGAGATCATGCTTGGCGGAAGCACAATCCCTGGAGAATATATACTGCCTCAATTGATAGGCGAATTCTACGAAGAATACCCTTTTATATCGGTAATATTAACCGTAGCGGGAAGCCGTGAAATAGAAGATATGGTTCAGAATGGTATGCTTGAACTGGGAGTTGTAGGCTCAAAAAATTTCAGTAAAGAAATGGTTAGCTACAACATCTGGAAAGATGAGCTTGTCCTTGTGGTTAACAAAAATCATAAATGGGCTAACAAAAAAGGCATTATACCTGATGATCTTTTTAAAGAGCCTTTCATTATAAGGGAGTCAGGCTCAGGCACATTAAAAATTATGGAAGAATACCTTAAATCATGGGGGAAAAAGGGAGTTGAAGACCTTAACACTGTGGCAAAGCTAGGAACTTCCACGGCCATAAAAGAAGGAATTAAGGCAAACTTTGGAGTATCCATTTTATCATCAAAGGCTATTGAAACGGAGATAGAAGCAGGCATCCTGAAAACAGTAAAAATAAAGGGAATGCCCAGAATGACCAGGTCATTTTATCTTATAAGGGATAAAAGGCGAATAGCGTCTCCGCTTTGTCAGGCAATGCTTGATTTTTTAAGAAAGACCTGACCCGGTTGACGAAGGCGGGAGATAACTTCCGGGTTTAACAACCATAAACGATGAACTATTATCCTCATTTTCCTTCTCTTGAATTTTTCATATAACCGCTCTCAGTTATTTGAAAAATCCCTTGCTTCTTCAATCTATTAGTCTTAAATCTTAATTTGACTTTGTAAAGATTGTGATTGCACAATAAATAAAAAAAATGTATAAGATAATCATTATGTTAACGCCAAGAGAAAAATTCTACTGAACA
>JASFHE010000441.1:0-5842 GCA_050123415.1 Desulfobacteraceae bacterium
AATTCCCTGATGAATCGTCATGTCTTCACGCAGATTCCTGTTGAATGTTGTTACCAGCACAAGTGAATCGTTTACCACCACTCCGGTCATGGCAATAATACCCATTATTGAGACTATGGAAAGATCATACCCGAGAATAATATGTCCCCATACTGCCCCGATAAAACTGAAGGGTATCACTAAAAGCACCAGAAGGGACTTTTTAAATGAATTGAAATACAAAGTCAGCATAAGATACATAATCCCCAGGACAACCAGAAAGCCTTTCCCGAGCACCCCCAGCGCATCATCAATCTCCTCTTCCTCTCCTCCAAAAGTTATGGATACTCCCGGAAATTTTTCCAATAAAGATGGAAGTATCTTTTCTTCGAGTTCCTCTTCTATGAAATCATCGCTGATGCCGGTCATAATATCGGCAGTTACCGGAAAGACACGCTTTCCGTCCCGCCGTACCAGGCTGGTAGGTGTTTGAGTACGGGTAATCTCTGCCACCTCTGACAAAGGAACAAGTGCACCATACTGATTTTCAAGCATTACTTCCTGCAATGAAGAACTGCTTCTGCGCTCCTTTTCAGTCAATTTTACCATTACCTTTATTTCACTGCTATCCCGCACAAAGCGGTACGCCTCTGCCCCATAATAGCGTTGTCTGATCTGGCTTGCCATATCCTCTGCGGTAATGCCCATTTGCAGGTCGTTCTTTTTAAACCTCAACTTCAACTGGGGTTTTCCTGCGTGAATACCGTCATCAATAGAAGATAATCCGGGGATTTTTCTCATGCTTTCACCCAATAGAGAAGCGGTTTTTTTTGCGATATTTTCATCAGGATGAAAAACATCAAGCCTTATGGGTTCACCGCCCGTGATTTTTGTCTCCCCGGTAAAATTCAATGCTTCAAGCCCGCCCCGGTCACCAAAGGCATTCTGCCACTCTTTGGCAAATTCAGGTCCGGATATTTTTCTCTGATCTCCTGGGGGCAAACCCGAAAGTACCGAGATATAGTGAGAACCGGCAAGGGTTTCAACCTCTATTTCTCCCTCCTCCAGCCTCGTGCCGATAAGGGAGAAGATTCCTTCCGAATTCATTTTATTTCCTTTGAGCACACGGCAGGCAGCTTCAACGATTCTTTCCTGTATCCTTACGGACTCTGATCTCGGAGAGCCATACGGCAATGCAGCTTGTGCAATAACAGTGTCTGACTCAATCGCAGGTGTAAAGCTGAATCCAAGGAGACCTCCTGCGATTCCCCCTGTTGTTATTAAAAACAGGGAAACAAACACTGATATGGAAGCAGCAGGATATTTAAGACACACATTAATAAACCTTTTAAACCTGCCCTGTATAAAAAGTTCAAGTTTGTCATTAAATAACTGCTGGGGGCGGGATAATACTTTTATCCAGACCCCGTCATGGCTGCCATCTGCCAGATGAACGGAAAGGATAAAAACAGACTCAACCATTGAGACAAGGAGAACTGCAACTATAACAGCAGGGATCTGTCTGAATACAACACCCATGGAACCGGGGACAAAAAACATGGGCATAAAGGCCAGAATGGTGGTCAGTGTGGCCATGATAATCGGAGCGCACATCTCCTTAAATCCCATCACCGCGGCAGACAGGTGATCCATCCCTTTACTCCTGTGGGAATGGATGGCTTCTCCCATCATTATTGCATCATCTACAACAACCCCTATAGTCACTATAAAGGCAAATAGCGAAATCATGTTAAGAGACGCATTAAAAAGAGGCAACATCAGCAATCCGCCAAGGAGCGATGCTGGAATACCGGCCATTACCCAGAAGGCAAGCCGCGGTGAAAGAAAAATACCGAGAATGAAAATTACCAGAACAAGGCCGATTAACGCGTTACTAATAAGCAGGGACATTCGGCTGCGATAAGCGTCTGCCTCGTTTTCAAATATGGTTATCTCGACACCCTTATACTTTTCTTTTGCATTGCTGTTAAAATACTCTTTTACCTTTTCTTCAACCGAGATGGGAGATTCATCGCCAACAGCAAATACATTTATCAGTATAGCAGGATTTCCATTAAACCATGATTCAATGGCAAACTCGCCAAATGTATCTTTTAGGTCGGCAATATCGGCTAATTTTAATGGCCTGCCGGAATCGGTTTGAGTTATTACAATATCAGAAAAATCATTCGCCCATTCACGCCGTTCCGAAGTCCTGAGTGCAATATCGGAATTATCGGAAAAGATATTACCTCCCGGAAGGTCCGGAGAATTGGCTTTTATCTTCATGGCAATATCTTCCAGTGTCAGTCCATATTCCCTGAGAATTTTTTCCGGTATTTCAACCGATATTTCAGGATTATAGGGGAAAGCCAGTTCTGCCTTTTTTAATCCCAGCTCTGTTCGCAGATCGTCTCTTATTGATTCAGCGGTGTGATAAAGCCACATAAGGGGCTGGTTGCCGGATACTACTATGGACAAAGCTTTTTCAAGCATTGAAGGCACGCTTATAACAGGCTTTTCAGCATCCTGAGGGAAACTGGTAATTCGGTCCACGGCATTTTTAACATCGCCCAGCAGTCGCCCTGTATCAACCCTGTCAAGAAGGCTTATACTGACTATTCCAATGCCTTCGCTCGCTTCGGAATCAACATGTTTTATACCATCCAGACCGCGAACCGCATTCTCAATTAAAAACAGGACTGAAGTGGTTATATCATCAGGGGATGCACCCGGTAATTCCACTGCTATCTGAATCTCCCGTTCCTCCATTTCGGGAAACAGCTCCTGCCTGATGACCATCGAACTGATCAGGCCTCCCGCAAGAAACATCAGCATAATACTGTTTGCAAACACCTTTCGCTTTAACAGCGAATGAAGAAAAGTACTCATTACTGTTGCTCCATAAGGCTGCCTTTATCCGTGGACAGCTCCTTGTCCTGCGCAGCAATTTTCACCTTCATGCCCTGCAAAGGATTCGCAATATGGGAAACAATGACCTTTTCTCCATTGTTCAGCCCTTCATCTATACATATATGCCATTTATCCTCTCCGGTGATCCTGACCTTACGTATTTCCAGTGTGTTTTCCGGGCTTAAAACCCACAGGGTGTCCGAGGCATGTAAAGCCTCTTTTTCCAGAACAGCAACATTTTTCAAACAGGCGCCCGGCAGGATCAAACCGGCATAGGCCCCAATGGTAATATTATCACCGGTAAATTCTATCAGGGCCTGCTTTTGCCTTGTGTCAGGATCGATTTTGGGAAATTCGGATTTTATCCGTCCTTTATAATGACCCGAACCAATATTTATTGGTATGGTTTTGGCATCAGTATCCAGTGAATACCCGGAAGAGTAGAATGCCATGATATGATAGCCTTCCGTGCACGCGATCAGTACTGGCGCATCACCTGTGTCAAGGACCTGTCCCTTTGCAATTGATTCTTCGAGAATTACACCGGTACAGGGAGAAGCTACCCGTGCCCTTTCGACATTTAAACGGGCCCGGGCCTGCCTTGCTTCAGTTATCTTTATGCGGGCTTTTAACTCCTTTAGCTGGGGCTGACGAAGCAAAAGAGGGTTTTTTCGATATGCATTCAGCTCAGGATCATCCAGCAATTCCAGCTCTTTTTTAACGATATTCTGCCAGCCCTTTTCCAGTTCAAATGCCTGCTGTGCCTGTTCACCGGCAGCTTCCGCTTCATAAAGCTCATTCAGGTAATCACTTTTATCCAGTGAAAAAAGCAATTCTCCCTTTTGGACCAGGCCGCCCCTGTAGACATCATCAGCTACAAAATCAACTTTTCCTGATATCTCACTCCGGATACTGACAGTTTCGCAAGGTTCCACAAAACCCCACGCCGGTATGCTCAACTGATAATCTGTCTTTGCAACAGACACGGTTTTTACAGTAACAGTGTGATCATAATTTTCAGGAAAAGGATTATCTTCTTCTCCTGTAATCAATGCCAGGGTTAATCCGCAACCTGTAAGCAGAATCAGGGCAATATACATGAATTCTTTTTTAAAACCTTTCATACTGGTTACTCCATCTCGCGCCCAATGCCCTCAACAAACGGCATCTGTTAATAAGAAGCTCCTGTTGAAGTTCGATTTCCTCAACCTGTAAATTCTGAAGATCAACTAATGATGAAAGGACGGTAAAATACGGTTCTTTTCCATTAATATAAAACAGCTTTGCATTATCGAGGGTTTTCCGGGCATTTGATATTTCCATGTCAAGGTATCTTTTCTTATCAAACAGTGTAAGCTCCAGGTTAATAGCGTCTTCAACTTCTCGCACCGCTTCCAGCACTGCCTGTTCCAGTATTGCAAGTGATTCACAGGCCTCTGCCTTTTGCTGATTCATTTTTGCTTTAAGACGTCCCGCATCAAACAGCGGTGCAAGCAGGCTGCCTGTCAGGCTTAAGATTGTTTCGGTTTCAACTGATGAGAAGCTTTGCCTGCTTCGCCCATAGGAAAAACCCACAGAAAGCCCTGGCAGCCTTTCTGCAACTGAAGCCGCCAGATTCTCGTCGGCAGCCTGTAAAGCCAGAAAACCTGCTTTCAGATCAGGCCTGTTCATGAAAAGTTCAAAGGGGGTGGAAATTCCTGATAATTTTTGAAGAGCAGGCAAATCATCATCAATAAGATCATTGCCGTCCGGAATACGCCCCATCAACACTGCATATGTGTTAGCAGCCCTGCGTTTTTTTGATGTTATTTCGGGCAGGGCTTTTTCAACTGCCAGCAAACGCCCCTGCTGCTGAAGTATATCAACTGCACTCCCCTGGCCCTGTATAAAATAAGCCTTTGTAAAATTTAGAAACTTCAGATTTGTTTCCTGCTGTTCTGTCAGGATTTGCTCAAGCTTTTTTGATGTATGAAATATTGCCCAGGTTTGAACCAGCAGGTTCTGGAGGTCCATCATTTTTTGATCCAGCAGTGCCTCTTTTTCTTTGACAGTTAAAGACGAAGCCCTTTCCCTGGCCCTCAGGCGTCCCCAGATATCCGGTTCCCAATTCATGATACCATTAAAAGATACTGTGCTTCCTGTGCCGTGTTTATCTTCACTGCCGGTCCCGCTTATCTTTGAGCGGTCAAAATCCACTCCGGCATCTATTAAAGGGAATAAAGACGCATTTTCAATATTATGGACAGCAACTGCCTGTTCAACACGTGCAATAGCCGCATCCAGTTCATAATTGCCACTGATCAGCAATCTGATATCATTATGCAGTTTTTTTGATGGGAAACTATCCTGCCACACAGGTTGGGCGTCGGGTATTGATAAAATATCTTCTGCATATTTTTGCGGAAACTTCTCATTTGCATTAAATCCCTGATGAACAGGCTCAATTCCACAACCGGATATCAGTAACAGGTACCCCAGAAGCGTGGTAAGTTTATTCATTAAATAACAGGTGTTTTTTGACATAATATTTTTTTTCAACCTGTTAAAAACTGTACATTACTCCAAGGACAGCCTCGACCTCAACGTCCTCATCAACAATGGGACTGTTGCTTATTTCACTTCCCATTTTACTGGCCTCTACCAGACCTACTAATGTGAAGTTACCAAAGAGAGGCTTTTGAATCATAAGCTCCACACCTATTTCAAAGCTTGATCCGGGATTATAGACGGGCCTGTTTACGGCAGCTTCTCTTGCCGAAACTCCATACAGGTAATCAACCCTTTTTTTACTCAACCAGGAAACGCTCAGTCCCGGGCGAAACTCAAAGCCGGCAAATATCCATGGATAAACCAGAGAGAACTCAGCTTCCTGTCCGCTTTTCTCACTGCTTAGATCATGCAGCACTTCAAGCCCTGTCTCAAAATCGCCAAACATCATTTCCAGCCCCAG
>JASFHE010000442.1:0-5824 GCA_050123415.1 Desulfobacteraceae bacterium
TTAATGTAGCGGTTGAAGAAGTATTATATCTGACATCTAAATCCCCGGTTACTATGTAGAGCGGGGTTTCATTCGACCATATTGTATTTCTATCAACTCTATCTCCTAAAACTACTATCCCCCTGATACCGCTTCCTGAGTATACATTATCATGCACATTCATTCTTGCACCCAGGCGCATCGCATATGACTCATAATCTGAGATAGTATTGTAGCTTATATGTGGTATCGGCCCATTATCATTGGCATAAATCGCATATGATCCGCTGTTTGATATTGTGTTGCCATAACTTTCCCCACCTATGGCTGGATTTGATGAACCAGCTAAAAATATACCATTGGAACTATTGTTACTGATTATACAGTTCCGGATTGGTGAAGAGGAGTTGACTAGATATATACCGTTCGAACTGCTGTATTGAATTGTACTGTTAAGGATAGGAACATTGACACCATTGACATATACTGCAGTATTGATTGAAGCTCCTGCGTACTCCACAACGCAATGTTCTATCCTGGAGGCGCTGCCATCAGCTTCAGACCTGAAATATATCCCTTCCCAATCACCCGGTCCGGGTGTTGTAGCATTTGAGGTAAATATTATGGGATCTTCTTCGGTACCCTGTGCATAAAGTGCGCCATGATCGTCGCTGTATCCAAGATATATGCCTGCCCCAGAATTAAATTTTACTTCCACTCCGGGTTCTATCGTTAATGTAGCGGTTGAAGAAGTATTATATCTGACATCTAAATCCCCGGTTACTATGTAGAGCGGGGTTTCATTCGACCATATTGTATTTCTATCAACTCTATCTCCTAAAACTACTATCCCCCTGATGCCGCTTCCTGAATATACATTATCATGTACATTCATTCTTGCACCCAGGCGCATCGCATATGACCCATAATCTGAGATAGTATTGTTGCTTATATGTGGTATCGGTCCATTATCATTGGCATAAATCGCATATGATCCGCTGTTTGATATTGTATTGCCATAACCGTCCCCACCTATGGCTGGATTTGATGAACCAGCTAAAAATATACCATTAGAGCTACTATCACTTATTATGCAGTTACGTATTGTTGATGAGGAATTGGAAAGATATATTCCATTAGTGCTGCTATACTGGATTGTACTGTTAAGGAGAGGAATATTAGCACGATTGAACATTATTGCTGAACTGTCTGATGATCCTGCGTATTCCACTACACAATGCTCTAATCTTGATGCACTATCATTGGTCTCATCTCTGAAATAGATCCCTCTCCAGTCTCCGGCTCCGGGACTTGCTGCATTTGATGTAAATATAATTGGCTCTTCTTCGGTACCCTGAGCATAGAGTGCTCCAAGATCATCACTGTACCCTATATACAAACCTGTGCCGGAATTAAATTTAACTTCTACTCCAGGTTCTATCGTTAATGTCGCGGTTGAAGAAGTATTATATCTGACTGTTATATCTCCGGTTACTATGTAAGGACTGTTGGCTACTGTCCATGTTGTATCACTTCTAATTTCTCCACTTACATATGTCTCGGCAGAACTTTCCGTCACTGGGAAAAACAAAAATATCAATGGAAGAAAAATAAAGATATTTTTTATCAAACGTGAAATACTTTCATTTGCCTTAATATTTTTCGCTGATAGTGCTTTCAATAACAATATTCCTATTGATTCGATAAAATGCATGCTCATTTCCTCATTGGTATTTTGGGTATCTTGATTTGTTTTATAAACCGGTCCTGATTATAATTGGTTATCTTCCACTATTAATTTTACTGTACTTTTTTTGTATTTAACCGCAGACACTCGCAGACCTTATTTCATTTTTTTCACCGAACGACCTGTTCCGTGAAAAGATAACGTTTGATCTAATTGATCTGATTTTTACTTACAAAGCCATTCGAACACAGCTAAACGCCTAAAGCTTGTCGAAGGAAAATCTGAACTATTTATTCGGTTCCGGTTTTGTCGGAACCGGATAAATATGTCTGTGTTCGTCTGCGCCTGTCCCGCCAAAGCCTTTGTCGACGGCGGATAAGTCTGAGGTTAATCATATTATTTTTATCTGAGAAAAAATCTCAACCATTCATTTTCAATTCTACACCGTCATTTGAGCAGCCAAACAATCCTCTATTTTTTCCTTGATTGTATTTGCCCGACTCATCAAGTATTTTAAGTACAATGTAATCGGACTGATTATCGCTAAAGACTTTTTTCTGCGGATCTGATAATTTCCAGGAATTATCATCATAGAATTCTGCCCAGTTATGATATTCCCGTGGCTTTAGAACACTGTCACCACTGCATACAAAACCTCCCACTGTTCTTGCAGGAATTTCACAGGCACGACACAGCGCAGTAAAAAGGCAGGCATACTCTGTACAGTCGCCTTTTTTATTATCGAGTGCATATCTTGCCCCCCTGGTGTTTTTTGTATAGCCTGTATAAACAATATTTTTTGAAATCCACCGATAGATATTTTTTGCAGATTTCTCCTGGTTTGCATTCTTAAGTTTATCTGCCAGTGAAATAATAGCTGGATCATCAGATTCACAGTATTTTTCTGGTCTTAAATATTTTCTAAGATTAGAATTTGATATTTTTTTAGATGATTCTGATAACATCAACTCGACTTCAATATTGACTGTCTTAACCGCATAGGGAGGCATAACCGAGAAATTGAAAAACATAACCTGGTTACCAATTTCATCTTTCTGCAACTTATGCTGATGAGTTGTATCAATCTTTACTACCTTTTGAGTGGAAGTCTGATTTACAGGAACATATGTCCAGAACTCAACATCCTTTAGAGCTTCCCCTTTAAGATTTTTAAGTGTAAAATTCATCTGCACCTTCCGCGGAATGGAGTAGGAAGAATCAGAACTGACTGCACCCTCCACCTTATTAGACATATGCCAGCTTACTATCGGTAGTAGAATTATTATCAGTATTATTGTGAGATATTTGTATTTCATAATTTTTTTAGTAATTAACCGCAGACAGTTCTAGTTTCTGGTCACTGGATCCTGGTTACTGGATACATTCCGGATATTGCATGCTTGATATTGTTTTTTGCTTTTATTATCCAGGATCAAGAATCCAGGATTAAGCAAGCTATTTCTTTTTCATGTCTGCGTTCGTCTGCGTATGTCTGCGGTTAATTATACTTTTTTATCTGGAGCATGATCCGCAATCATCCTGTTTTACTGAGCTTATTTCCCCTCGTTTCTTCAACATAGCCTGCTGATTGAGAAAGGCCTGATATGATTCCATCCCGCCTTTAAGAAAGAAAATATTTTTGTCTTCATACCCTTTTAAAACATGGGCAATTTTTTCGTATTGAGTACCTTCATAATTTGCGATAAGGACATTCAGATATGGTGTTGTTTCTTTCTTCTTAACCAGATTATTAAACATTATAAGGATGTCTTTATTATCTCTGACAGAAACATTGTTAATATTCGGATTCTCTATCAGGGAGTCTTTTTCCGGGGAATAAGTAAGATTCATTACCAGCAAATTTTCCGTGCCCTTATTTATTTCCGAATACAAATCTTTAGCGCTTACCAAATATAAATTTTTAATACTTACCGGGTCACCTGTTACCTGCCCTCCGGCTTTTTTCCAGGATAGAATACCTCCGTGCAATATCTTTACAGAATAACCTTCTGTAATAAGTTCCTCGCCTGTTTCTTTTAAATGACTAAGATTGAAGCCGTTATTTATAAGGACGATGTTTTTATCCCTTAAGAATCTTTTTGTCTTGATAGTATAGAGGGGAATATTTAATGAATCGGGTATGTGATATTCTTCAAATTCGTTTTTATCTCTTACATCGATAAATAATATATTCCGGTTGTTTTCCGGATCATTTAAAATAGATTTTGCTGAGATAAATAGTGAATTAGACTCGTGTGAATCCAATGAGTTTAGAGCATAAATTGGAGAAAAAAAAGATATTGCCAGTATAAAAAAAATATAAGTACTTATGATATGCGATTTTTCTACTTTATTCATATATGGTTGCCCTTACGATATTGTTTTACATAAATATTTTATTAATTTCCCGGATATAAACCGGGCAATAAAACTAAATCGATATTCACCACAGGTTGAACAGAAAAACTTTACATTTGGAGGGTTTTTTGAACCAGTATCAACAATTTTACGAAACTGAAAACATATGATGAGTCAATACAGGCCTATGGTCTGATATAAATATCATACCGGAATTATTATATTTAATGGTAATATACTACTAAAGGCACTAAGAGAAGCATTAGACATGCTTATCATTAAACTTTTTTTGACATATAGATTTTTTATATAAAAGTCAATCATATAATTGGAAATCTTTAAAAAAATAGTCATAAATTCATCAAAACTCCAATCTTTGCTTCCATAAATGTAATGAAATATTCTTTCAATACTTAAAGTACCAAGAAAAATGACTATTTACATTGCACTGTTTTATCAATTAGTTATGCCACATACAAAACAATAATGATCCTACGATAACGCTAAGTGAACCATTATATATGTATTTTTTACCATTTTTTATGTAATTTAATTACAATATCCAGTAATTAAATAGATAAAACCTTATAGACACAACTAATTTCTTACAAAATATTCAATACAAATTGATTTTTATCCTTACGTGAGATGTGCCAGTTTTGGTTCGTAAGCCTGTCAAGGAACATCTTGTCATGACTCACAAGAAGCAGGCCACAGGGGCAGCCATCAAGTGCCTTTTCCAGGCATTCTATTGACGGGAGGTCCATATGGTTTGTCGGTTCATCCATAATAATAAGATGAGGTTCGTTAGCGATGCCTGTTGCCAGCATTACCTTTCTTATTTCACCGGGACTCGGTTCAGGGCTTTCCAAAAGTCTTTCCGGGCGTGATCCCAGGTGACTTACAACTGCCATCATTTTTCCCAGCCTGCTTCCTGAAAGTCTCTTTGCCTTGAACATTACATTTTTTGATGACTTTCTGCTTATCTCCTGCGGGATATAGACCAGCCTGTTATCATCCAATTGTAATGAGTTAATGATAAAAGATATTAACGTGCTTTTTCCGGCACCGTTCAGACCTGTTAGGGCGACCCGATCATCCGGATACATATGAATATCCGGGAATGAAAGGCTGCCGCTTCCGCCAAAATCAATTACATTTCCTTTCAGATTAAACAGAAAAGTCCTTCCGGATTTTTCTCCTGAAACCCATATCCCCATTTCATATTTCTTTTTGACCTTTACATTTCTCAGCTCCTCTCCTGCCTGTTTCAGCCTTCCGTCAAGCTGATTGAGCAGTTTACCGCCTGTGCCGTCCTTATTCGTTATTCTCGCACAATTTTTCTTAAAACGGGAATCGTGATCTTTTATATCCAAACCTCTTTTTGACCTCATGCGGTGGGACTGACTGGCTACATTCCTTCTTTTAGCAGTCTCTTTTTTCAACTTCATATAGGCCTGTTTTTTTACTTTATAAAGGCTTTTCAGGTTTTCATCTTCTTTTTCCTTCTCAACTAATCCCTGAGTATAATTGCCTGAACGAAGAGTAACCATTGGAGGTTCAACAAAAAGACACTGATGGCAAAGGGTGTCGAGCAGTTCCCTGTCATGACTGACAATAAGCCCTATGCCATTAAATAATTTTAAAGCATGATAAAGATGTTTTCGTGCTTCAGTATCAAGATGGTTTGTAGGCTCATCGACAGCAAGTATCGCCGGTTCGAGCCAGATTGCAACAGCGATCTGGGCCCTTTTTCTCTCTCCATGACTCAATGTATCCCAGCGCTCATGCCAGTCGGAT
>JASFHE010000443.1:0-5822 GCA_050123415.1 Desulfobacteraceae bacterium
CGGGGCATATGACTGGCCATCAAGGATGGTATCGTCATCAATCAGTTTGATGTAACGCATCCGGCCGTCTTCAGGCCATGGAGTATTATCTGAAAGGGCTAGAAAAGTGGAAAGATCAAACGCATCCCCTCCAAGATAGGGAGTCCAGGCATTAAAGTCTGCGGGGACTACAACCCCTTCAATGTCTGTCCATACGCCGTCCACATCTTCCTGGGCCTGCATATCCTGAAGGTAATTGGCCCAGTTGGGGGTGTTGCCGTGAAGGCCGCTTACATTATAATAGTTATAACCGCTGTTGCCTGATGAAGGATCAGGATTTATATCATATGCCTCGGCGCTGTTATAGTACCAGTTTATGCCGTCTGCAGACACCTGTACTTGGGCAAGCTCGTTGCAATGTCTGCTAACCTGACCACCCCAGCAAAAACGGTCGCCCCATGTACGAAAGTCGTCTCCTTCACCATTAAATATGTAATAATCCTCTTCAAAGGCAAAGACAGCGCTTCCGCCAATGCCAAGGATTAAACCATCATTTTCTGTTGCAGATGTCCAGGAACCGGTTCCGGTCGGTGGGCCCAGCGCGTAATTATTCATGATAGGCATACCGTCGGAAGCGATCATCCCTACTTCATAGGTCCCGTTTCTGGCCGCTCCTGCTTGCTGCGGATTAAACTCTTCCACACTACCCAGATAGACATTGCCGTAATAGACATAATCTGCAAATGAGACCGGGCTTATTAAGCAACTAAGCAGTAAAACTGAAAGTGTAAATTTTTTTTTCATAACTTTTAATCCCTGTTTTTTCTCCTAATCCTGATAAGAGCAAAAAGTCCGCTACCCAGGAGCCAGATTGCACCAGGGATGGGCACAGGATTTGTAGAGGATACACAAACATTGAGTCACAATCAGGACCGCCACTGCTCTCGCCCGTGACCATCATGTATGAGAACCAGTCAATGCCCACTTGATCGGGATCATCATCCTCAGTCAAGCCAGTCACCCATATAAAAATAGGAGCCGCTCAGTGGTTCACACGCCAATCATTCACAAGGCTTTATACGTGAATGATTGGTAAAATATAAAAGCCGGATCACCTCAATAAAGGCAACCCGGCTGTCTGCTGTATTTAATTAATTTTTTAATCAGGTTTATTCGTTATATGGTTTATTATAGAGCGGTTCTTTCCATGATATACATATATCGAATTTACCGAATAACAGATCCGTGGCTTTCCGGCCTCCGGTTACCCGGAGTGTGGCTTTTTCTTTTTTATAAAAGTGCCTCTATAAAGGGGTGGCTAGGGAGGTAGTTTTTGGCAAAAAATGAAGTAACCAGACACAGTAATCCTTCATTCACACCCCACCCCTCGATAGAGTACGACAGCTTGATCAGGCAGTTGAGGTCTCCTGGCTCTCCCTGCCCTGATCGCCTTCCCATAATGTCTGTCTCATTACAGTGGTCTTTAAGATCAGGGCCATGATTCCAGTAGCCGGAATCAGGATCACAGTTGCGGGGCAGCAGCGGATTTCCACCGCTTTCCCTTCTTCTGCCTATGCTGTTTATTGCAGATAAATATAGTCTATTTCCAGAATATTTACTTGGTGAATCTTGCTTTTCTTTTAAAATATATTGCTGATCAGTAGTTTAAGGAAAAGGCATAGGGTATTAACATTCTTAATAATAAAGGTGATAAAATGTCGCGACAAGAACCTGTCGCTACAAATATTAGTAATATCAAAGAGTTATGATGGCAGAAAGAAATATTGATATATTTACGGATTTAATACTGACGCGGAGCGTCTATAAGAGAAGTTACCACGGGGACCGTAGGAACCAGAGTAAACAGTTTAACTATCATCCTTCCTTGGTCCGACGTAGCTAAAACAGCTTCAGCCTGCCTTTACACCTCTCACGAGCAAAGCAATCTCATACACCATGTATGGCCCGCATGCAATTCCCCACGCCACCATGCCGTCCATGCCCATATCCAGTAGTGAACTGTAAAAATATTCATAATAATCCAAAATGGTGCACGACGAGTCCATAAATAATTTTTTCAGCCAATGGACAACCACCGGGAAAAGAGTCAGACCGAAAATCATCAAACCGATTTTATTGCGTGTTTCTTTTGTTATATACATTGATCTTTAACACTATAATACAAAACCATTCCCCTGCATCAAGCAGGGGAATGGTTAATCAGGTTAATGCTTTAATTTTCTTCTAATTCCAATCAATCCTAATATCCCGCTCCCTAAAAGCCACACAGCGCCTGGAACCGGTACAGGACTACCGTTGAGGTTATCCATGGCAAAATAGGCCGGGGTATTAATTCCATAGGCTGAATCATCAGATGAATCTACAGAAAACTCCAGACCAATTACATTTCCCAGACCGCTCAGGTCCACCCAGGTCCACTCGTCAATGATGTAATCCAGGGAGTTATCTTCAAACCGAAAGTCAGCCAGGTAAAATTCAATCGTCCCGGTGTATTCCCCGGCTTCATCGATTCCCTTGATGATCATTTTAAACCAGTCCGGATCATCGCCGCTTTCACCGCCGAATGCCTTTGCAAAGGAATCTCCGTACATCATCGACAACGCAGCATAGGTGGTGTTGGTGAAATATGCACCGGAGATGGTGGTGTTGTAGTTTTCACCCGTGAGACTCACCGTTTCAGGTACCGGATCGTAGGTACCGCTCATCCAGTCGATCATGATATAAGAGATGCTGTAGTTGGCCGAGTTGTAACCACCCCCGGTGAAGGCACTGAACTGGTTTGTGTGGCCGGCGGTGGTGGTATCGGTCATGTTCGTGTATACAAACCCGTTCCAGGCAGCACCTAATGAGTCCAGATGTGGAAAATAAAAACCGCCGTCCTCAAAACCTGTTTCACCTGAACCGGCGCCGCCCCAATAGGTATCAGGCGCCAGGTATAGATCGTCAAAATCCGCCACTCCGGCATAGCCTGGTGAGGATATCAAAAATATAAACAAGCACGATAAAAAAATAATATACTTATTCATCATGTATTCTCCTTATTATTAGATAGAACTTATTAAGATAAACGTTTCTGTATTTTTATGAACTCATTTGTCACAATGCCTTCTGACTCCCATAAGACCAAGCAATCCTGATCCCAGCAACAACAAAGTTCCCGGTAATGGTACGGGGGCGCCATTGACTTCGCCGGAGAGAACCGCCATCCCATAAGGGCGGAAGTCGCTCTTGCCGATGTAATACTGGCACCCATCACGAAAATAGAAGGCCCAGGCGGCGGAAGTATTCGAATACTCCGTACCCGACCAGTAGTAGGTGGTCCGCAAATTATCAAAATCCCCCTTGTTTCCAAGGCCATAGCTTTCCAGCTCATTTCCATTGATGTCATACTTTCCAGCATTGCCCAATTCTTCATAAAAAAGATACCCCATCTCGCCGCTGGTGATATTATAATTAGGTACTTGTTCGACTGTTTCCGGTAATCGCCAGCCTGTAGTCCAATCTATACCTGTGGCATCATAGCCATCATAAAGGGTTATTGTCAGTTCAGAGCCAAGATCTGCTAACCAGGCATTCTGGTCGGCCCAGACAGCTTTGTTTGAGTAGTCCAGAAATGTTATTTCCAAATCCGCGCTGTAGATTAATTTGTAGGCTTCTGCGGTACCGTCCCCGTCGCTGTCATAATCTGCTGACCCTATTACCTGTAACGCGGCGTACGCATTTGTTGATAAAAAACTCAATATCAAAATCGCCAATACTAAGCCAATTTTAATTCTTTTCATTCTCTTATTCTCCTTTTAACCTGGTATTTTTCATTAGCGTACGCGCTTTCTTCTTAAACCCATCAGGCCTAAAATACCTGAACCTAAAAGCCATACAGCGCCCGGTATCGGCACTGCGGAGATATCTCCGGAGTGAACCGCCAACCCATATAAGTAGTTGTATTCCTGATGGGAGGCGTGCTGGTACCCCAGGTCGAACTCAAAACCCCAGGCAAGACTGTTGTGATTTGGTTGATAGTATGTTTCCGACCAGTATCTGTCGGCCAGCAAATTATCAAAATCACCCGTGTTTTCAAGACCAAAATCTTCCAGACTATCTCCGTTAGTGTCAAACTCTCCCGCATTGCCCAATTCTTCATAAAAAAGATATCCCATCTCGCTGGTCGTGATATTATAACCTCTAAGGAATGTGTCGTCATATCCAATTACTGAAAAGCCGTTAACTGTTTCCGGCAACCGCCAGCCTGCAGTCCAGTCTATACCTGTGTCATCATAGCCGTCATAAAGTGTTACTGCCAGTTCAGATCCAAGTCCGGATGCCCAATCTTTCTGAGTTTGCCATTTAGTTTCGGGATTTGTATAATCCAGCCATGTTATTGGGCCAAACGGGCTGTCTTCCATATAGATAAGCTTATAAGTATTTGCCTGATATTCCGCTGTTCCTATTACCTGTAATGCGGCGTACGCATTTGTTGATAAAAAACTCAATGTCAAAATCGCCAATACTAAACCAATTTTAATTCTTTTCATTCTCTAATTCTCCTTTTCAATTTGGTAATTTTTTGTGATTTTTCCGCATATGCGGGTACAACGTCATTCACGATTCATAATTAACCTGCTTGCGCAGTGTGCATCACCTCCTTTCCTTAACATTGACTGCTTTTTTATAAAAAGCTTTAAATCCATCATTTTTACGAGTCTGTTAAAAACAAAATAGCCGGGCTACCTTAAAGGCAACCCGGCTGTCTGCTGTAGGATTATTCGTTATTAGTGTATATAAACAGGCTGTTACTTATAATATACCAGACAAATTCCCTAAATCTCAGATCCGTAGCTTTCCGGCCTCCGGTTACCCGGAGTGTGGCTTTTTCTTTTTATAAAGTCTCTATAAAGGGGTGGTTAGGGAGGTAGTTATGGACCAATAATGAAGCAACCAGGCATAGGAATCCTTCATTCGCACCCCACCCCTCGATAGAGTACGACAGCTTAACAGGCAGTTGAGGTCTCCTGGCTCTCCCTGCTCCGACCGCCTTCCCATAACATAATGTGTGTCTCATTACAGTGGCATTCTGATCGGAACACAGATTCCCTTTACAGGAATCAGGACCACAGTTGCGGGGCAGCAGCGGATTTTCACCGCTTTCCCTTCTTCTGCCTATGCTGACTATTGCAGATACAAGTAACCTATCCCCAGAATATTTACTTGTGGAATTTTGCTTTTCTTTTAAAATATATTGCTGGTCCTTCGACAATTATAACGACGCCAAACATGTTGTAGAAATTTCAGGGCTGGCTTTAGAGACGCCCAAATTGGACGTCTCTACTGGCGGGGCAGGAATTAACCTGTGTTCTGTTTTTTGCTTATCCGAAGGGTCGGTCGAAATGACTTTTTGTATTTGGAAGGTGAAAGTCCCTCCTGTTTCTGGAACACCCTGCTGAAATAGGATAAATCATTGTAGCCAACCGCAAAAGCAGCTTCAGTAACATTCATATCCTCGTTTTCTATTAGATATTTTGCCCTTTGAATGCGCTTGGAATTAATATAATCCTTGAATGAAAAACCGGTTTTCAGTTTAAAGATTCTTGAAAAATGATACCTGCTCATTGCGTTCACCTTGGCTACTTCATCAAGACTGAGAGGATTCATGAAGTTCTTTTCAATATATACCAGTGCTTTTCTTATCACCCGGGGAAAAAAAACGGTTTCATCTTTAATACTTACAGATTTTTTTGGGACATGCGATCCATTAACATTTTCAAAGGCCCGCATTATACTGGTAAGAGCAGATCTGTAAAAAAATTCCTTTACAAGCGGATATT
>JASFHE010000444.1:0-5786 GCA_050123415.1 Desulfobacteraceae bacterium
GAACCGGGAAATCCAGCGTCTTTTGCTTTTACCTTGAACCTCGCGCCCTGTGCCTTAAGCCTTCTTCATGTTGGACGTTCATCCTTAAAAAGGGGAAACACATGTTCATAAATTTATTAAAAATGACATTACGCACACTTTATCGTGAAAAGGTCTATGCGATTATCAATGTCGCAGGCCTGTCCATTGCCATTGCATGCTGTCTTATTCTCGGGCTCTGGCTGCGCAGCGAACTTACATATGACCTGCATCATAAACGGCATAAAGAAATATACAGGATCGTTAATGAAATCATAACAAGCGGAAATACAAAAAAAAGTGCGACTACAGCCATAACCCTTGGTCCCCTGATTGCAAGAGATTATCCCGAGATAAAAGATTTTGTGAGGATAGGACAGCCGGAAAGATCTTTGATCCGATCCGGGGACAAGGCATTCTACTGGGACAGGGTATGTTCTGCCGATCTAAATATATTTGATGTTTTTACCCATGAGATTATTAATGGTGATCCTGAAACAGCCCTTAATGATCCTTCATCAGTTGCTGTAAGCGAATCTTTTGCAAAAAAATATTTTGATGATATGAACCCTGTTGGCAAAACTATTTCTATATCATCAGGAGATCCCCGAAAAATCACACTTGTTTTTAAGGACCTGCCCGAAAATACCCATTTAAAGTATGATGTGCTCTATTCAAAGCAGGATAATATGGATGAAGCAGGCCGTCGTCACATGCTGCTGTACACTGACGTTGGTCTTTATACATATCTTGTAATGGACAAAGACTATGATCTTAAAAAGTTCAGGACTATCAGCGAATCATTCTACAACCGCTACATGTCGGAATACGGCAACTCCGTGGGGCAGACCTGGAACTACCGGCTGCAGCCACTTGCCGATATCCATCTTCATTCCGATCTGGAAGGGGACCTGCCTGTGGGGAACCGCTACTATGTTTTCGGATTTACTGCTGTGGCTCTTTTTATTCTGCTGGTTGCATGCATTAATTATATAAACCTGGCCATAGCCCGTGTCACCAGGCGGGGCATGGAAATAGGCATAAGGAAAATCCTGGGAGTATCCAGGCTGAATTTGATATCACGCTTCCTTGCTGAATCCATGTTTTATTCTCTTGCAGCGCTATTTATTGCTGTTGCAGTGGTGGAAGCGGTTCTTAAGCTGACATCCGTCAATGTGCTTCTTGGTAAATCCCTGAGACTGGGAGTAACGGAAGAACCGGTTCTGATGTTGTGGATGCTTGGATTAAGTATTTTTATCGGCCTTCTTTCCGGTCTTTATCCGGCACTGTATTTGTCATCCATTGCGCCGCTGTCTGTAATGAAAAACAATAAAAGAGGAATAAACAGAAAATTTGCTTTAAGAGAGGTTCTTGTTTTAGTTCAGTTTACGGTCTCTGTTGTTGTCATTGCCTGTACCCTTGTAATGCTTTTACAGATGCGTTTTATCTCCGGCAAACCGCTGGGTTTTGAAAAAGATAAACGATTAGTCGTTATTCTGCAGGGCGCGGATGTTATAGAAAAATATTCTTCTATTAAAAAGGAGTTGCTAAAAGACAGCCATATAAAAGGCGTGGCTATTACCCAGTCCGAGCTTGGCACTGGAATAAATACGATCCTGCATTCACAGATTGAAAATGAAGACGGCTCCACAGGCAAGATGATTTTAAAATTTCTTGAAGTGGGTGATGATTTTATTAAGGTCGCCGGTATGGAGCTTGTCTCCGGAAGGGATTTTTCAGATGGCTTACCATCAGATAAAGGGAAGCGGTTTATAGTTAATGAGGCAATGGTTAAAAAAGTCGGATGGGCCAATCCCCTTGGAAAACAAATTATTGTTGGGGGTCTAAAGGGCAGGGTAATAGGAGTGGTTAAAGATTTTAACTTTGAATCTCTTCATAAAACAGTAGAACCGATTGCTCTGTGCCAGGCCAATCATGATTTCAGTTATGTCCCTCCCCCGATTCGTCCCTCGATTCAGGAAAAAATGATATTGCACATCTCAGGAGATGATGTTCAGGAAACACTGCAGTTTATAGAGAACAGGATGGCTGAGTTTAATCCGGGACATCCTCTGGAATATGAGTTTCTTAACAATATGCTTGATAAGCTTTACATGCTGGAAAAACACCTTATGGGCATGACAGGAATATTTTCCTGCATATGCATCTTTATTTCATGCCTTGGCCTGTTCGGTCTTGCTGCTTTTACAACAGAGCAGCGGACAAAAGAAATAGGTTTAAGAAAGGTGCTGGGAGCTTCGACCATGCAGATTATAACAATGCTGTCAGGCAGGGTTTTACTGCTTGTAACCGGCGGCGCCGTAATAGCTTCTTTGATTGCTTATTATGCAATGGATGAATGGCTAGCGGGATTTGCCTACAGGACAAATATTGAAATCTGGGTATTTTTTGTGTCTGCGGTTATTGCAGCCGGAGTGGCGTTAGGCACGGTTGCCTTGCAGTCATTTAAAACAGCGCAGGCTAATCCGGTTGAGGCGCTTAGGTATGAATAAAGGAAGGGCGCAGGGCTCAAGGTGCAAGGTTAAAAACGTTGTCATTCCACGGCTTGACCGGGGGAATCCGGAGTCTTTCGCTTTACCTTGAGCCTCGCGCCTTGAGCCCTGCGCCATTTCTATCTTAGCCGATATTTTTATATTTTTGTTGAATTCGGCAATACTCAATTATTTATTCAAAGGAAACCACATGTTTTTAAACTACTTCAAAATAGCATTTCGTAATCTTGTCCGAAATAAACTCTATTCAGCAATCAGTGTTTTCGGATTATCAATTGGTATTGCCTGCTGCCTGATGATTTATCTGTACGTTGAGCATGAGTTTTCATATGACGAGTTTCATGCGGATATAGATAATATCTATCGTATTGTCCGTGAAGAGATTCATGGTGTGGAATTTGAGCGGTCTGCAAACACTTCTGTTCCGCTTCAGCCTGCTCTCCGGACTAACTTTCAGGAAATAAGGCATTCAACACGCTTTCACAGCACAATGGCAGCCGTAAAAAAAGATAATAATTCATTTCCCGAAGAAATAGCCTTTGTTGACCCGGATTTTTTCAGGATGTTTTCTTTTCCGCTGATCCAGGGTAAAAGCGATTCGGTTTTTGATGATTTATCCTCGGTTGTTATCACACCTCAAATTGCTGACAAATATTTTGGAAATAAAAATCCGTCAGGGGAGATGCTTTCGATTCAATTGGGCAGCACCTCATTAAATTTTAAAGTTGCCGGAATAATTGAACCGTCACCCTCTAACTCTACAATACAGTTCAGCATGCTGATTTTAACAGAGCATCTTAAGCATATCCTGCCTGCAGCAGTTTTTCAAAACTTTAATATGAAAGGTATTCGGACATATATTATGGTTGAGCCGGAAACGGATATTCCTGTTTTCGAAAAAAATGTCACAGAATACGCTGTCGGCCTGAGTCACGATCAGGATGAATCATTCAAGTTTCAACCATTAACCGATATTCATTTTGATTCCCGCTATCAGGACAGTGTAAATAAATCCTATTTTTATATCCTGTCATCCATTTCTTTTACTGTTCTTTTGATTGCCTGTGTTAATTTTCTTACACTTACCATCGGACGCTCAAGTAATCGATCCAGAGAGGTGGGGCTTCGCAAAGTGTTAGGAGCAAGGAGACATTTAATAATAAAACAGTTTTTAGGGGAAGCCTTTCTCCTCGGCTTCATTGCCCTTATACTTGCTTTTACTTTAACAGAGTTATTTATACCGACGTTTGTTGAGCTTGTAGGAAAGAAACTGGAATTATCCATTTTTTCGAACCTGACTCACATTCCGGTTTTTTTGACCCTGACTCTTTTAACCGCCTTTTTTGCCGGAATATATCCCGCCTTTTTTCTCTCACGGTTTGCCCCTGTGGAAACGTTAAAAGGCCCTCTCAAAATCGGAGGAAGAAACCGCCTTGTTCAATCCTTAATAGTGTTTCAGTTCACAATTGCAGTATTTCTGCTTGCGGGGCTGTTTATTATGTCGTCACAGATGGAATACTTAAACAGGGCTGATCTGGGATATGATAAAAGTATGGTGGTTATTTTTCCCAGCAATGCTGAAGGGAAAGATGCTGATAATCTGCTTAAACAATTCAGAGCAGAAATCATGAAACAGCCCTCTGTTGTTGATGTCACAGGGTATTCAAAAGGGATCGGCGACAACTGGCTGTTTCTTATCTCTCGAAGAAACGGCGGATTTTTTTTTGATACGCCGGATGTTAATGAACCGGCGCCGGTAAATAGAGCCGAAGAGGGAGATAACTATTTTTTTGTTAATAAGGTCGATAGACACTTTATCCCGGCCATGGATATAAAGATTATTGAAGGCCGGAATTTTGCAGAAGATCATCCATCGGATAAAACAAATGCCATTATCGTAAATCAGGCCATGGTGAAAATGCAGGGGTGGGAGAACCCCATCGGGCAAAAGGTGCGAGGTATAGGAGATGCCGCTATAATTGGAGTTGTTGAAGATTTTAATTATTACTCTTTACGCCAGAAAATTGAGCCGCTTATACTCCATATGTTTGATTTCGTTTTTGCAGATAATATCGACGAAATCGCAGTTCGTATAAAGGCTGAAAACATTAAATCAACTCTCGTTATGCTGGAAGATACATGGAGCAAAATAAGTGACGGCCTGCCTTTTAACTATTCCTTTCTTGATGAGAGAGTAGCGAAACAATACATTGAAGATGATCGCTGGAGAAAGATAATCCGGTTCGCATCAATGACTGCATTGCTTATTGCATGTCTCGGCCTGTTTGGGCTGACTTCACTTGCCGTCGCAAAACGCGGTCGTGAGGTGGGTGTTAGAAAGGTTCTGGGTGCGTCTGTAAAAAGTGTTGTAATAATGTTCTCCAGGGATTTTATCCGGCTGATCCTTATCTCCAATTTAATGGCATTACCTTTTTGCTATTATGTGATGCAAAGCTGGTTGGAGGAATTTGCCTATAAAACGGAAATAAAGATCTGGTTATTTATTATGGCGGCGGCAATATCGCTTGGCGTTGCTATCTTAACCATTGCTTTTCAAACAATAAAAGCCGCGTTGGCCGATCCGGTCAAGGCGCTTAGGTATGAATAAAAAAAGGATTCCCCCGATAACAACGTCGGGATCTTCGACAAGGTGCCGAGGATTCATCCGCCTCTGCCAAGGCTTCCGCCTTCGTGTAAAGCTTCGGCGTGATAAAATGGCGGGACAAGAGGAGCCGAGCAAAAAGCTTTTCTCTTGAGCCTTGTGTCCTGCACCTTTTACCTTTAAATAATACATGTTTGACTCATATATATTTTACGCATATAATATGCGTAAAATATATAAGGAGTAAGTAATATGAAAACAGCAACTGTTGGGGAAATACAAAAAAATTTCAGCAAGATTTTAAAGGATATACATCTTGGTGAAGAAATTACTATTACCAGCAGGGGAAAACCGATAGCTAAGTTAACTGCCCTTGGACCGAAAAAAGATATTGACTGGCCGGATTTTAACGATGAAGCAATAAAATTAAAAGGAAAGCCAGCAAGCCAGTTGGTTATTGAAGACCGGGAAGAGCGTTTCTAAATGATCTATATCGATACAAGTGCTATTGTCAAACTCTACATAAATCCCAAAATCCGACATTGAATCATGGCAGGCCTCTAGATTTTAAATTTCAAGTCAAAAAAAAGAATATAGGTGGCCTGAGCTATCTCTTTTTCACGATTACGTTCACAAATTTACTCTATCAGCTG
>JASFHE010000445.1:0-5782 GCA_050123415.1 Desulfobacteraceae bacterium
TAAGGAGAAGGCTGTTCTTGTTTATCAACGATTGACTGATAGACCAGGGTCTGGAACTGGCCATATATAGGTGCATACAGGGGCCAGTATTGTACCATGAGCAGCGAAACCATTTCTTCAGCCGGGTCGATGATGACATAGGTCGTCGCAGCGCCGCCCCATCCAAACTGCCCCTTGGAACCTAGGTTGGCTGCGGTAACCAGGTCAGGAAGAACTGAAACCCCCAGCCCGTAACCGCCTCCGCCGAAAGGCTGGCTCGGCCATAATTTTTCCGGGAGATGATTGCTTGTCATCAATTCAATTGTTTTGGGACTCAGTATCTGTTTGCCGTTGTAATTACCACCATTAAGCAGCATTTGGGCGAAGCGGAAGTAGTCCTCAGCAGTTGAGACCAACCCGGAGCCACCTGCAGGATAATCGGCGCCTTTCAGGTAATCACTCATATCTATGGGTGCAAGACCGGGGCTAAGATTAAAGGTAATGCGTTCATCTTTATAACCCTCATATGCGTAGACTCTGCTGAGGCGACCGAGTTTTTCTTCGGGCAGTCCAAAAGAGGTATCGGACATGCCCAGTGGTTCGAATATTCTCTTTTGAAGAAACTTATCAAACGGCATACCGGAAAAATGTTCAACCAGATAGGCCTGTACGTCATGAGCATAGCTGTAGACCCAGCGCTCTCCGGGTTGATAGAGTAGAGGCACTGTTCCCAGTTTGCTGATAAGATCCTGCAGTGTAAACAACCCGGATATACCGGCCTCTTTATAAGCCTTGTCCACGACAGTATCGCCCCCGCCATAACCAAGGCCTGATGTATGCCGGAAGATATCCTGCATAGTCATCTTCCTTTTCTGGTCGACCAGCACCATATTTCCCGAATCATCGATTTTATCGAAAACTTTCAAATCCTTAAAAGCGGGAATATGGCTCTCAACCGTGTCGGTTAGCTGAAAGCGACCTTCTTCATAAAGCATCAGCAGGGCAACGCTGGTGATCGGTTTGGTCATTGAATACATGCGAAAGATAGTATCTTTTCTCATTGCCTTATTGTCTTCGATATCCATCTTGCCTATGGCACTCAGATGAGCGATCTTTCCGCGCCTGGCAACGAGGGTTAAAACACCGGCAAGCTTTTTTTCATCCACATAGCGCCGCATTACATCATCAAGACGTGCCAGACGCTCACTCGATAGACCAACTTTTTCGGGTTTGGCCCTAGGTAATTCTCCTGCATTTACATTTAAAAAAGGCAGCAGGAATAAAAATGAGAGAAATATTAAAAAACGTGATTTCAATATAGCCATAATAACCTCCTTAAGTTTTAACTACCTTCAATTAATCAAAGGCATAATAATGGTTAAGAGTTGATTATAGAAGGGATTATTTCGGGAATATCTGGTACTTTTCACGAAAAAAAGAAATAAATATTTACCATGACATTATATGTCATACCTCCTGTAGTATATTCAATTTTATCAAATTATGGGGTAGCAAAAATATATAAGGTTTTGAAAAATCAATTTGCCATATTTAAGGAATTGGAGAAACAAAATTATGAAATATGAATGGAAAAAGGAAGAGAAAGAGATATACCTTGCCAAAGCAAAATCTTCAGTTATTACTGTGCCTGTATTTAAATTTTATTCAGTTAATGGAAAAGGCAATCCAAATGATACTGAATTCAGCGAATGTGTAGGAGCACTTTACTCACTTTCATATGCAATCCGTATGTCACATAAGGCCGGATATGCTCCTGCTGATTTTTATGAGTTTACTGTCTATCCCCTGGAAGGGGTATGGGATATTACCGAGGAGGCAAAAAAGAATTATACCGGTGTCCTGGATAAAAATGCTCTTGTTTTTAACCTTATGATCAGGCAGCCGGATTTTGTAACTGCTGAGTTTGCAAATGAAGTAATGGAAAGAACAAAAAAGAGAAAGCCCAATCCTTTTCTCGATAAAGTTCAGTTCACAGAGCTTGAAGAAGGTAAATGTGTTCAAATGATGCATCTGGACAGTTATGATAATGAATCTGAAACATTCGAGATAATGGAAAAATATTGTCAGGAGAATTCACTAAAAAGATTATCAAGAAGGCATAAGGAAATATACATCTCTGATCCCAGAAAAGTCAGGCCGGATAAATTAAAGACCGTATTGAGATTTAAAGTCGAAAAAATATAACAAAACAATGAGCAGGGACAAAATACTACAGGTTAGTACGCGTTATGAAGTCATGTTCTGCATGCAGATGGGCGGTCTTCGATTCTATCGGGCCTGTTCCGGGGGCAGTTCAGGATATCACCGGACAAATTATCAACGAGTGGTTCTCTGGCACCGGTTACGCGCACCCTGAATATGAGCTTGAGGTTTATCTACCTGGCGATCCGGACAGCAATGACTATCTCTGTCAGGTGTGGATACATGTTAATGAAAAGACGTAAAAAAGCTTTTTTTGCCAAAAGTATTTTCATATGAATGGATCGGGGCCTGCTATTGAAATGGGACACTTTAAAAAAATGGTTTTCATTTATTTATACTTTATCAGGTGATTCGCGTTGACAATGAGGAATATAAAAATCTAAATAATTCAGTGTAATTGATATTTCCTGATTTCTTACGGATATCCTGCATAGGATACATCCTTAAAATATTACAACGTTTTTTTCTATAGAGTGCGCATTATGTGGCATGTTGAACGAATCATTAATTTTGGAAAATCCGGGCAGTTTCAGGATGGATTTGCACGTTTTGGTTTTCATGATTCATGTGGAACTCAATACGTACTGGCATACAGTTATAACTGGATAGGCGCTTTATCAGGGAATGATCAATTCTTGTGGACAGCAGGTGAACAAGCGCCATTTCAGAGTTTATTCCATTTTGACATCGACCTTCTAAATCCTTCATTTATATCGGAATGCCATGACGGTTCACTGGTCGTAAGTGGAAAAAATGGTGTTTATAAACTGGATGCGGCTACAAAACAGGCTGAAATGATTATCAATGCAAAAGATGAAGGGCTTGAATTTATTGGAAATGCCGTAGTTGATAATGATGACTGTATCTGGATTAACGACGTATGCGCCTGCAAAATACACAGATACAACCCGACAGGAAAACTGCTGGAAATACTTGGAACAGGAGAATCCGGCTTTACACCAGAAACAGTATCATTTAAGAAGGTATCCTTTAACTGGATATATGATCTTCGAATGGGTAGTGACGGCAATCTGTATGTGCTTGACAGTAAAAATTATGCAGTCCGAATGATCAACATTAATAATCGTCTCGTCTCCCTGGTTGCAGGAACAGGAGAACCCGGATATTCGGGTGACGGAGGTCCCCCGCTTAATGCTACATTTGGAGGAAATGATATGGAACAGTTTGACGGTCCGTGGTCTCTTTCACTTGATGAAGAGAACAACATCTATATTGGTGATACCCAAAATCATGTTGTGCGCATGATTGATAGAAGAAAGAATAAAATCAATACTATTGCTGGAAATCCCAATGCAGTTTCCCAAACAGATAATAATCCAGGCGAACTGAATCCATTAAAACTCAACCTGCACAAAATATGCAGCCTTGATTATTTTAATTCCAGATTATTCATTCCAGAATGGGACGGTGATTTGATTGTGTTAAACAAAACGTGATGGGCGGAAATTTCTGCTGATTTTATATGACTCATCTGACTACAACAATCTCATCGGAGAAGAAAAATGGCTGAAAGCGTTTTTGGAAATAAATCGGAAAAACCTTCCGCGTCAGAACTGGAAAAGGCTTTAGGGAAATCCAATCTATTATTAAAAAGTATTGAAACACACTTACAGGATAAACTTGGAGAAATTGAAAGGGAGTGGAAGTTTTACAGTAAAAAAGCTGGTTGGACATTTGCTCTTATACACAAAGGTCGAAGGCTGCTGCATTTAATCCCCCGGTCCGAATTTTTCACTGTCGTTATTACGCTCGGTATGAAGGCTGTTAAAGCATATGAAAATATTGGATTATCCCCTCAAATCTTATCTGCCATAAAAGATGCCAAACAATATGCTGAGGGTAAATCAATTCGGCTGGATATCAGGTCTGAAAATGATGTTGAGCCGGTAAAACAACTGCTTTCTATAAAAATAATATAAAAAGAAAATAGCCATGACTGCATTAAGAATTATGGCGTTTACTGTTGCGGGACGTGAAGCGTCCTTAAATAATCAGATAATAATACAATACTCCTTTTGATTCATAAAATGGGGTACAGACACTCTCCAAATCTATTTCTTAACAACCACCGGCACATCAAAACAATCCTTGATACCTTCAATTGTATTTTCAAGATTATTGATATTTACAACCCCTGTTATTGAAGCGATTGTACAGCTGAGTCCAAGCAGGTAGACTCCATTGTTTTCAAGTGATTCCATCATTTCAAAGCATATACCGTAACGGTCGCCAAAGTGCGGACCGTTCATTGAAAAAACAATGTTGCCGGGATTTCCCGAGCCGCTTATCCCTGATATGCATATGCCGAGAATTTCTTCCTGATGATCAGGGGCGGGGTATGATGCCGAGAAGGTAAGGATGCGCTCATTCGGGCCTACCTTCATGAAACACTCTGTTGCTGAAATAGATTTTGACTGGAAATCAATATGTTCTATCTCCTGTTCTTCATAGTATTCAAGTCCATATACCTTGGGCCTGCTTTCCTGATATGTCGCAATTACTTCCTTATAAATTTCTTCCTTTCCTTCCTGTGCCAGTTTCCAGTCTTCAGGTGTCCGATAAGCACTGAAGCTGAAAGGGCCGAAAAGTGACGCACTTGCCCTTTCCAGGTCTTTTTCCTGCAATACAACCGAGATTGCCGAAGGTGATATTGCAAGGGCTTCAGGTTTAACACTGTTGTCCTTAAAGGCATCTATAAGGTTGCAGAGTATCAGGGGATCTTTTTTGTGTGGAAAGATAGAAAAAACAACACACTCAGATGTATGCTCACAGGGTTTACCAACGACTTCTTCAATTATTAATGAGGTCTGTAAACCTTTCCCTGTCTCCACAAGAAGGTTAAGCCCCCAGTGGCCATCCTTGTGAAAAGATGTGAGGTAGGGCAGGTTAATTTTTCTTTCGGCGATGGACCTGAGAAGCAGGGCAGGGGTAATGCCTGATTTCTCCGGGATTATCAGAGAAAACCTTGCGACACCCTTTAAGACTTTAAATCCCCCCAGTCTTATTGCCTCTGTCATCTCACCGCTGCTTAAATAAACGTGGTAACCGCGCTCCAGAGCCCTTCGGTATCAACGGGTTTGGGTATGTATTCGTCCGCCTCGGTGCTCATTCCGTCCGCATGAGAGTACCTTGTACTGGGTACTGCTTCACCCACTGCGGTAAGAAGGATAACCGGGATATCACTGGTTTCATCACTTGCCTTGAGCTCAGCACAAAGGACATAACCATCCTTGCGGGGCATCATAATATCCAGGATAACCAGGTCCGGTCGTCTTTCCTTGATGGACTCTTCACCTTCGATACCATCGTAAGCCTTGCCGACTTCGCAACCCTTACTTTCCAGCATCAAGGCTATTGTTTCCACCAGATCCGGATCATCATCAACTACAAGAATGTATTTGTCGGTCATAATAAAACCTCCTTAAATAGGGTTACTTATTTTTACATCTAAAATAAGGCTGTTAATTTTCTAAAACAGGCCTTGGATAAAGGCCCGACTTTTCAACTATTTCAGGAACTTTCTGCTCCCATTCTATTGCCATGATATGAAAACCGTGTA
>JASFHE010000446.1:0-5775 GCA_050123415.1 Desulfobacteraceae bacterium
ATACAGGAAAAGGTCTGTAATGTTACTGAAATCGGATGTCAGTATTTTCTGCAGAAACCATACGATCTGGCAGAGCTGTCCAATACAGTGCATCAGATTCTTTAAATATAAATTTTTTCACTGACTGGAGCAAAATGGCAGAGATTCTTGTTATAGACGATGATATTGATGTATGCATGATGATCAAATCGGCAGCTAACTCCGGAGGGCATATGGTTGATTATGCCCTGACTATAAAAGACGGATGTCATAAGGCGTTTTCATGTTCATACAGTTTGATATTTCTTGATGTTAATTTGCCGGATGGCAACGCTCTTTATTATCTGACAAAACTGAAAGAATCCCCTTCATATCCAGAAATAGTTATTATAACAGGGGAGGGGGACCCTGACGGGGCTGAAACTGCCATTAAACACGGGGTATGGGATTACGTTAAAAAACCCTTTTCAGATGAAATTATAAAACTTCAGCTGGAATGCGTCATGCAGTACAGGGAAGAAAAGAAATCCCCAAAAACAATTTCTGTTTTAAAAAGAGAAGGCATTATCGGAGAGAGCCCTCAAATTTTAAGCAGTCTTGAACTTGTAGCTGATGCATCATTAAGCGATATCAACGTCCTTATTACAGGAGAAACCGGAACCGGAAAAGAATGTTTCGCCAAGGCAATCCATAATAACAGCATGCGATCAAAAGGCAATTTTGTTATTGTTGATTGCGCAGTCCTTCCGGAAACCCTTGTCGAGAGCACACTTTTCGGACATGTAAAGGGGGCCTTTACCGGTTCCGACAGGGATCATGAAGGCCTGGTCAAACAGGCCGATGGAGGAACTCTTTTTCTGGATGAAATAGGAGAGCTCCCTTTTTCCGTTCAAAAGGCATTTCTACGTGTCCTGCAGGAGCGGAGCTTTCGACCGGTTGGGGGCAAAAAGGTTTTCAAAAGTGATTTCAGACTTATAACCGCAACCAATCGGGATCTTGGCCGTATGGTCGAGGAAGGAACATTCAGGGAGGATCTGTTTTTCAGGATTAAATCCATGATGATATCTTTACCGCCACTCAGGGAGCATTCCATGGATATTCAGGAACTGGCAATGTATTACGTATCGAATATCTGTGAATACCAGGGGATAACTATAAAAAATATTTCATCCCAATTTATAAATACTCTCGAAAAATATGACTGGCCCGGAAATATCAGAGAACTAGTCAATATTCTTGAGTGGTCAATAATAAAGGCACGATTTGAACCAACGCTCTATCCGAAACATCTGCCGGAACAGACCAGAATAAGTGTGGCCTGCTCATCAATGCCGAATTTTTCACCAAAGAGTAGGAATAACACCTGTAGTGATAATAAAATATCATCCTATCATCTTCCTAAATACAAGGAGTTTCGCAAAAGGGCAATCTTTGATAAAGAAAAAGATTATCTCAATGAACTCATATCCCGGTCAAATGGAAATATTGATAAGGCCTGTGATGCTTCAGGGCTGGGCCGCACACGACTATATGACCTTATGAAAAATCACGGTATATCCAGGTCCTATTAAAGTCGAAAAACATATACGCACACTTCATAACAACACCACACCACACAACGGATTGTCTGCCGGTTTTCTCCTGCCACAATAACAAAAGCATTTCCGGTTTTATTGGAATATGTCCGGTTTTATTGAACCGATTTTAATGAGGGAATGTTGTGTCCTGTTTTAACTTACTGTAATTATTCATGATATTCTGCGAAATGGTTGTGGCATGATTATTGTTATATAGCTCATATATTGAAAGATATATGCGCTTGAAAAAAGCGGGAGACAATATATCCAAAAGCCGGAGATTTTGTGTCAATCATTTTTTACAACTCAAATAATACCAAAGCAGGCAGAAGGCTTCAGGAGATACTGGAGGCCAATGTGTTAGAAAAAAATATAGAAACATATAAAAACATGGATGCCCTTATAAAAAGATTTAATCATATTGATCCGGGAAATATTAATATTGCGGTCCTTCTTATCGGCTCTTTAACAGAAATTTTCCAGGCCAGGTTAATAAATCATTTTTTAAACGAAATCCACATCATATTGGTACTTCCCGAAAGAAGCACGTCGATGATCTCCTCGGGTTTTAAGGTCTGTCCACGCTTCATAGGCTATATTGACGATGACTTCAATGACATCGCTATGGTTTTTAGAAAAATACAACAGAACGTGAAAGGAAAGGAGTTTAGATATGAGTGAAACAGGGATTACTGACACAATCCAGTATCTGACATTTCGACTGGATAATGAAACTTATGGACTAGATATTAAACAGGTTAGAGAGGTCCTGGAGGCTTCAACGATCACCAAGGTTCCGCGAATGCCTGAGTTTATGCGCGGAATTATAAACCTGAGAGGAGGGGTGCTTCCTGTTGTGGACCTTCGATTAAAGCTCGGAATGACAGAAACTGAAAAAACAGTCGATACATGCATTATTATTATAGAGTTGATCATCGAAGGGGAAAATACAGTACTGGGAGGTCTCGCCGATTCGGTGAAGGAGGTTATAACAATGGAAGAAGATGAGATTGTTCCTCCTCCGAAGATAGGCACCCGTCTTGACACGGAATTTATAAAAGGCATGGGGAAGAAAGATGATGATTTTATTATTTTAATTGACATTGATAAGGTCTTTTCATTTGAAGAGATGGCCGTTCTTATGGCTTCCGAAGAAGGACAAGAATTTCAGGATATAGAAGATCATGAACAGAACGGAACGGACACACCGGAAAAGATAAATAACAATGAAAAACCTATTTTGGGATAGAAAGGAATAATTGCTATGTTCAAGAATTTTAAATTGGGGGTAAAGATATCTGGTGGCTTTATTGTTGTACTTATACTGTTGATTATGGTTTCATATATTGGGTACAGCGGTTTGCAGGATGTAAAAAAGAGTGTAACTAATGCTTTGACTTTCAATGGGCTGATGGAGGATTTGTTAATGGCCCGAATGCAGGTCTTAAATTATATGCAGGCAAAAGATAATAAAACAGCAAAAGAATCGGTTGATGGCATTGCCGGAGTTATCAGCGGGGCGAGGGATGCAAAAACAAATCTCGAAGATAATAACAGTATTAACAAAGCTGATTCTGCTATAAAAAAAATCGAGGATTACCTTTCTTTTTTAAATATCTATATAGATTCCATTGAAAAAGAAACTGAACTTATGAGCAATATGACCACTGCCGCTGCATCCGGCGTAGGAAAAATAGAATCAATGCTTACCGATCAGAGATACCAGGACGCATCGAATAAATTACATCAGGTTTATGAAGGAATTTATGAACTCCGCGTAGATATGCTGTATTACGACAAAACAAACGGAGATCAAACATGGAAGGATAAAATAGATTTACTTGTTCCAAAGATCCTGGAGCATATAAAAGATATAAAAACCTCCTCAGCTTCCTCCTCAGAATTGGATGAAATGCGTAACAGTGTGACAAATTACTATGACGCAATCAACAAATATGCATCCAATAAGAAAATACTCGTAGAAGAAAAAAATCAGATGATAAATTCAGGACTGGAGGCCGGAGATCTCTTTTTATCACTGGTCACAGATTTAAGGAATGAATCCGAAGATGTGATGGCTTCAGCTATTAAATTTATAGTCCTGTGGGCTGTCATAGCAGTTATTATTGCTGTCCTTGCATCCTATTTTATTACCCGTTCAATTACTGCTCCTATCTCAATAGGTGTGGATGTGGCAGAGAAAATGAGCAGGGGCATACTTATGGAAGATATAAAGGTGGAAGGAAAAGACGAGACAGCGCAGCTTCTCGGTGCAATGCAAAAGATGGTCAAGTCTTTAAGGGGCACTGTCAAGATTGCAGAAAAAATGGCACAGGGAGACCTTAATGTAAAGGTTAACCTGCTTTCGGAACAGGATCTTCTTGGCCTTTCACTTAACTCTATGATTGAAAAACTCAAAGATGTTGTAACAGATGTGAAATCCGCAGTAGAAAATGTTGCTGCCGGAAGTCAGGAGTTGAGCGCATCCTCGGAAGAATTATCACAGGGCGCAACTGAACAGGCTTCTTCGGCTGAAGAGGCTTCATCTTCTATGGAGCAGATGGCCTCCAATATCAAACAGAATGCAGACAACGCTCATCAGACTGAAAAAATAGCTGTACAGGCAGCGGCAGATGCAGAAGAAGGCGGCAACGCTGTAAATGAGACTGTAGATGCCATGAAACAGATAGCAGAAAAAATTTCAATTATAGAAGAAATTTCCAGACAGACAAACATGCTGGCATTGAATGCAGCCATAGAGGCCGCACGCGCGGGTGAACATGGCAAAGGATTTGCGGTAGTGGCTGATGCAGTAAGAAAGCTTGCCGAAAGAAGCCAGTCAGCAGCAGGAGAGATAAGCAACCTTTCGGTTCATAGCGTCGAGATAGCCGAAAAAGCAGGCGAAAGGTTGAATAAGATCGTACCGGATATCAAGAAGACGGCTGAACTGGTGCAGGAGATCAGTGCAGCCTCTGCTGAACAAAATAACGGAGTTGATCAAATAAACATGGCGCTTCAGCAGCTGGATCAGGTCATCCAACATAATGCCTCTGCATCAGAAGAAATGTCATCCACATCAGAAGAACTGGCTGCTCAGGCCGAACAGCTTAAAGAATCCATTGAATTTTTTAAGGTTGAGTCCAAAGTGAATTATTCAAATCAAAATAATTCATTCAAACATAAGGCGGCGTTATCCCCGGAGGCGGGAAAAAAGCCTAAAACGGCTGCTTCCAATGGCATAACCACAAAAGCTGTTCTCGAAAAATCTGTCTCTTCAAACGGAATAATGCTTGATATGGGTGAAAGCGAATATGACAATAACATTGATGATGAGTTTGAAAAATATTAATGAATAATTACTCATAATATTCTCTGTCTCTTCATGAGACAGAGATTATTATGACAGCGAAATTTATACTGGATATAAAACATAGGAGTCGTGTCCAGGTTAAACAAATACAAAATGTTTTTAACAGGATTCATCCTGTTAAATCCGCATAACTGGCAGCAAAGCGGCATTTAACAGGGTGAACTGATAATTGATCACTGATATTGCATCATCATATTATTTTTATTGAAAATACTTTTGTCGTCATTCTCTGGTTTGTCCTGTTTAATTTCTCGGAAGGAATCCTGTTTAACAGTGCGGTGTGGGTCATTGATCCCGATTTAGTTGTTTTTAATTTTTAATTACTTTTCCGCCTCTGGCAGATTAAAGGCTTTCAAGAATTAAGAAACAATCCCGATTTTTATGTTGAATCTTAAATAGAGAGAGAACTGGAACGTTGTTGACTATGTTAAATATTATTTACGATAGTCAACAACGTTCCCAATTCCCAATATGGCATAGTGCGTACATTAAAATATCAATTGCAGGAAAAGGGTAATTCAAAGTAACAATCGAGAGTATATAAAAATAGCTGTAAATGGGTATTTAAAACTATAACCATTCTTTTTTAAAACAGGAGACAGTCATTAAAAAACAATAGGTCTTTACTTTTAACAAATTATTTAATATAAACAGATACATGCTTACTGAATATCAACAACAGTCAAGAATGAAGGCCTGATCCGGATTTGTTTTGATAAGTTTATTACTTTGACTTTGTAAAGATTGTGATTGCACAATAAATAAAAAAAATGTATAAGATAATCATTATGTTAACGCCAAGAGAAAAATTCTACTGAACAAAGGAGCCAATCTTATGCAACCCCTCTC
>JASFHE010000447.1:0-5759 GCA_050123415.1 Desulfobacteraceae bacterium
CCTGATGAGAGGCTTAGAAGCGGGCATAGCTCAGTTGGTAGAGTACAAGCTTCCCAAGCTTGGTGTCGCGGGTTCGAACCCCGTTGCCCGCTCCATGTAACAAAAAAATTCCTGATTCCCTTTTTGAGGTTATTGGCCATGAGCAGATGTATGGTTGATCTTCTTCGAATTGTGGGCACAATGTTTTGCGGTATGCTGTAGTAAATTAATTCTGCAGATATTACTGTTAAAGCTATAGTCTATGATTCTGAAGCGGGTCTTATTACCCGCTTTTTTATTAGTGTCGATCAGCTATTTCTTCTCTCAGATGACTCTTGCTAGGTAAAACCTCTTGAATTCTGATTGTTTTGATCGGTTATTACAGGGAAGTTAATACAGTTTTGATATGGTGTGCTTGGAGAATTGGAATTGACAAATATTTCCGTGATAAGAGATCGGGTATTTTCTCTTATTGAACCGATGCTTGAAGATATCGGGTTCGAGCTTGTTGAAGTTGAATATCTTACAATGCACGGTCGATGGGTTTTAAGGCTGTATATAGATAAAGAGGGCGGTGTTACCATAGATGACTGTGCTGATGTAAGCAGGGACCTCGGTGAAATAATTGATGTAAAAGAAATCATTGATCATGAATATGTCCTTGAAGTTTCTTCCCCGGGGCTGAATCGCCCCTTAAGAAAGGAAAAGGATTTTATTAAGGCTATCGGTAGCAGAATTAAACTGAAGGTGATCAGGGACCTGAACGGACAGAAGAATTTTACCGGAAAGCTTAAGGACTATAATAATCGCATTATTTATCTTGAAACAGAAGGGAAACTTATTGAGTTGCCTTTTGATGATGTTGAGAAATCTAACTTAATATATGATTTCAATGAAAGTTAAGCAGGCACAGTTAACAGCACAAACAATGGAGTAAATTAAAATGACTTCAGATTTATTAAAAGTATTGGAGCAGGTAGGCCGTGAGAAGGGTGTTGAGAGAGATACTTTAATACAGACTCTTGAAGAGGCAGTAAAGGCAGCCGCACGGAAAAAACTCGGGCAGAACTACGATCTTGAAATTAATTTCAATGAAGAAATGGGTGAAATTGAAATATTTGAATTCAAGGAAGTAGTTGAAAATGTCACAAATGAAAGTCTCGAAATTTCGCTCGAAGAAGCACAGGAAAATGATCCGGATGCTGTTATAGGTGACAGCATTGGAATAAGAACGGAAATAGACGAACTTGGCCGGGTTGCCGCGCAGTCTGCAAAACAGGTTATTATGCAGCGATTGCGCGAAGCCGAAAGAAATATAGTTTATGATGATTTCAAGGACAGGCGCGGCGAGATTATTCACGGCATAGTCCAGCGATTTGACAAGGGAGCCATTATTGTAAACCTGGGCAAGGCAGAGGCCGAGCTTCCAGTCAAGGAGCAGATACCAAAGGAATCATATAAACAGGGAGACCGTATAAGGGCCTATATCCTTGAAGTAAAACAGTTCAGCAGAGGCCCTCAGATCATACTTTCCCGTACACACCCGAATTTTCTTTCCATGCTTTTTGAAAATGAAGTTCCGGAAATATCCGAAGGTATTGTAAGTATAATACAGGTAGCGCGCGAACCGGGCAGCAGGGCAAAAATAGCCGTCACATCAAGGGACGTGGATGTTGATCCTGTCGGAGCATGCGTTGGAATGAAAGGTTCAAGGGTTCAGGCGGTTGTACAGGAATTAAGGGGAGAAAAGATAGATATCGTTACATGGGATCATGATCCTGCAAAATTCATATGCAATGCCCTTGCACCTGCGGAAATAATCAGAGTTGTTGTTGATGAATCCAACCAGTCTATGGTTGTGGTTGTACCGGATGATCAGCTTTCTCTTGCGATTGGCAGAAGAGGGCAGAATGTTCGCCTTGCATCTAAAATATCCGGATGGAATCTGGATGTGACAAGTGAGTCTGAATACAATAAAGACTTGAAAGACTCCTATAATTCGCTTCTGAGTCTCGAGGGTGTTGGTGAGGCGATTGCAACCGAGCTTTATCAGGAGGGTTTCAGGTCAGTAGAGGATATTGCATCAACCACTATAGAAGAGCTGGCCCATGTTGACGGCTTGAGTGAAGAAGATGCTGCAGAGTTGATTGCAACGGCAAAGGAATACCTCAGCGAGGGTGCTGGTGATACGTCCTCCGGACAGGAAGCCGTCATCGATGAGGAAACAAACGAAGATATTAATCCGGATGAATAATCCGAAGGGCCATATTCCGGTAAGAACATGCGTATCATGCAGGTCGAAAAAAGCCAAAAAAGAGCTCGTTAGGCTTGTGCTTGATAAAGATAACCGGGTTATTATCGACAGGTTCCGGAAAAAAGAAGGCCGGGGAATTTATCTTTGTAATAATGAATCCTGTATGGCCGGGTTTTTAAAGAATAAACGCCCGGGTCGGTTTTTCAGGACAGATAAAGCGGTTACAATAGGTTTTAAAGTAACAGAGGATAATTAGTGCCCATCCAGAAAGAGGCAATTTCTGGATGGAGCTTTCAGCGGTCAGCTATCAGCTAAGTCTTTATTTTAAAAGCCTTTTGCTGAAAGCTGAACGCTGAGTGCTGAAAGCTACTGAACAAAACTTTAGTTTTTGGATGGGCACTAGTTTAGTTATAGCCATATTCAATTGATAGATAATCAGGTATCCTATGGATAAAGATGGCAGGCATGTGATATTACTGTATTTTGAATGTATCCATAAAGAAAGGAAAACTAGAAAGGCTTTGGGGGATTAGATGGCTAAAGTAAGGGTCTATGAATTGGCCAAGGAACTTAATATTGAAAGTAAAGAGCTGGTAGAAAAATTGAAATCCGGCGGCATGGCAGTGAAGAACTATATGAGTACCTTGGATGATAGTGAAGTAAAAAAGGCAAAAGAAATATTGAAAGGCAATGTGTCCGAAGTTATTGAAGAAAAACGTATCAAAAGAAACGTTATTCGTCGGCGCAAGAAAGTCGTTAAGGTTGAGGAACCTGAGACAAAAGCCGAAGCCCCGGAAGATGAAATAGCCCCCGATACGGAGAAAGCAACTGCTGAAAAAGAGGAAGCTGTTACTCCTGTGGTAAAGAAAAAAGGAAAGAAAAAAACAAAAGAAGTTGTTGAGGGTGAGAAAAAGAAAACCGCTATAAAAGAAGAGCCGTCGTCCGAAGTCGAGACTACTGAAAAAGAAGAGCCTGAAGAAGAGGTGAAGGCTGCGGAAGAACATGAAGAATCCCCGGAAGAGACACCTGATCAGGCAGTAAAGGTTAAGAAAAAAGCAGAGCCCAGGGAAGCTGAAAAGTCCTCCGGGAAAAAAGCAAAGAAGAAGGCAAAAGACAGACCTGCTAAGATTATCAAACTGCCTGAAGAAGGGCCGTTAAAGGATGTACTGGCAAAAGAAAAAAAGGAAAGCTTTAAAGAACCTGTCGAAGCTAAAGAAAAGAAAGTAGAAAAAATCCAGCCTGTCGTTCCTGAACAGATTGAACAGGATATCGATTCCAAAAAGGCGAAGAAGAAGAAAGACAGGAAAAAAGGGGAAAAAGCTAAAAAGGAAGTTGATTCAGGGATTCGTATCAAACACCGGAAACTTGAGGTGTTTGAAAGAGCTGATCTTTATGAAGACAGAAGGCCCAGGTTAAAAGACAGAAAATCCGGCAAGAAGTCAAAAGATGGTGGAAAAAGATTAAAACAGACAGAAATTACTACACCAAAAGCAAGTAAAAGAAGGCTTAAAGTGCCCGAGAACGTAACGGTTTCCGATCTTGCCAAGGCCATGGGTGTAAAGGCAGCGGAATTAATCAAGGTGTTAATTAAATTGGGCGTTATGGCCAATATCAATATGAAGATTGAATTCGATACCGCTTCACTTGTCGCGGATGATTTCGGGTACGAACTGGAACTTGATAAATTTGAAATGGAGGTCATGCTGGACGAGGTTGTAAACAAGCCCGAGGATCTCAGACCAAGACCTCCTGTCGTAACTATAATGGGCCATGTTGATCATGGAAAGACATCGCTTCTTGACTATATCAGGGACTCAAACATAATCGGCGGGGAATCAGGCGGAATTACCCAGCACATAGGCGCTTATTATGTTGAAAGAAAAGGCGGGGATATAGTCTTTCTGGATACTCCGGGCCATGAGGCTTTTACGGCTATGCGCGCCAGGGGTGCAAGGGTAACTGATATCATTATTCTTGTTGTGGCTGCTGATGACGGTGTGATGCCCCAGACAAGAGAAGCCATAAATCACGCAAGGGCCGCCAATATCCCGATTATTGTAGCAATCAATAAAATAGACAAGCCCGAGGCAAATCCGGATAAGGTAACACGGGAACTTGCCGAACTGGATCTGTCACCTGAGGAGTGGGGCGGTGATACCATCTTTGGCAAGATATCCGCTAAAACAGGTGAAGGTATAGATGAACTGATGGAGCTGATCCTTCTTCAGTCTGAAATGCTTGAACTGAAATCCAATCCTGACAGGCCTGCAAGAGGAACGATTATCGAAGCGCAGCTGGATAAGAGCAGGGGATCAATTGCAACGGTTCTTATAAAAGAAGGTACATTAAAGCAGAGTGATCATTTTATCTGCGGTGAGAACTATGGTCGCATAAGGGCAATGTTGAACAGCCGGGGGAAAAAGATGAATGAGGCAGGTCCGTCTGTCCCTGTTGAGATATATGGTATTTCCGGAGTACCCAAAGCCGGTGACGAATTTTATGTTGTGCAGGATGAAAGAACTGCCCGCCAGATTGTCGCGCATCGCCAGGCCAAGCTGAAGGAGAAGGAGAGATCAAAGAGTGATATTGTAAGCCTCAATGACCTTTATGAAAAAATCAGGGAAGGGGCTATCAAAGAACTCAATATAATAATCAAAGCCGATGTGCAGGGCTCTCTTGAGGCGCTGTCGGAATCCCTTCAGAAGCTTGCCACGGAAGAGGTGAAAATCCGTGTTATACATTCGTCTACGGGTGCAATTACCGAATCGGATGTAATGCTCGCGTCCGCATCCGATGCCATCATCATTGGATTCAGGGTAAGGACAAATTCAAGGGTCGTCCAGATAGCCGAAAGAGAAAATATCGATATCAGGTATTATGATGTTATCTACAATCTTATCGAGGACATCAAGAAAGCCATGGCAGGTCTTCTTGAACCTATATACAAAGAAAATGTCATTGGCCATGTTGACATTAAACAGATTTTCAGTGTCCCAAAGATAGGGAAAATTGCCGGCTGTTATGTTACGGACGGACAGGTAGAAAGAAACGCAAACATCCGGCTTTTAAGAGATGATGTGGTTATTTTTGATGGAAAAATAGCATCCCTTAAACGTCTTCAGAATGATGTAAAGGAAGTGCAGTCAGGCTATGAATGCGGTATCGGTCTGGAGGCATTTCAGGATATCAAGCCGGGTGATGTGCTTGAAGTATATAAAATAGAGGAAATTCAGGCGGAGCTTTAGGGTGTGGTTATAGGCGCCTTGACAATCGAGCTTTTTATTCATGACAGTCATTCTCTTAAAGGGAAGAGAAAAATCGTCAAGAGTATGATTGGGAAGGTGAAAAGCAGGTTTAATGTGGCTATAGCCGAGGTGGGATATAATGATAAATGGCAGAGGATAGAACTGGGTGTAAGTACTGTGGGAAATGACAGGAGACATGTAGACTCATCACTGGCCAATGTATTATCATTTCTTGAATCCCTTTATCTTGCAGAGATAATTGACTCAAGAATTGAGATCAT
>JASFHE010000448.1:0-5758 GCA_050123415.1 Desulfobacteraceae bacterium
AAACATGAGCATGATCCCCTATGCAATCCCAGCAGCCAGATGGGGCGCACGCATGAATAATACAGATATGGTTGACCTGATGGTCTTTGACGGCCTGTTTGAGATTTTTTATGGCTACCATATGGGTATAACAGCAGAAAATATTGCAGAGAAAATGGGCATATCAAGAGAAGAACAGGATGAGCTCGGTGCACTCAGCCATCAGAGGGCTCTAAAGGCAATAGCTGACGGTCTTTTCAAGGATGAGATAGTCCCTGTTACTATCCCCCAGAGAAAGGGCGATCCCATTGTGTTTGACACTGATGAAAGACCAATGGAAACCAGTGTTGAAAAAATGGCGAAATTGAGACCTGCCTTTAAAAAGGACGGCACCATTACAGCCGGAAATGCTTCAGGTATTAATGATGCTGCTGCCGCGATGCTTGTAATGTCAGCAGACAAGGCAAAAGAACTCGGGTTAACACCAATCGTAAAGATTAAATCCTATGCGTTTGCAGGTATTGATCCTGCATATATGGGTTTAGGTCCTGTTCCTGCAGTAAGAAAAATATTGGCGAAAGATAATCTTAATATAAATGATTTTGGAACAATTGAACTTAACGAGGCGTTTGCTTCACAGGCAATCGGTTGTATGAGAGAACTGAACTGCGATCCTGATAAAATTAATGTGCTTGGAAGCGGTATATCAATAGGACATCCAATCGGAGCCTCAGGAGCAAGACTCCTGGTTACACTTATAAGCCAGATGGTAAGGAACGGCGATGCATTAGGGCTTGGAAGCCTGTGTATCGGCGGTGGTCAGGGTATCGCAATGGTGCTTGAACAGGCATAAAGGCTCATGCCAGTATGTCATTTCGACCAAAGGAAAATATTTTGTATTTAAAGTAGGGTCGGGATTTATTCCCGACCGGTTTTTGTATTATATATTTCGTAGAGACAAGGTATGCCTTGTCTCTACATGGTGGTGCATAAAACACCACCCTACGAAAAAATTGCATCATTTACATCTAGAAACAACATAATAAATAAATTTCTAACAAGACAGGGAGGTCTCTTTATGGGAGGCCTTTTTTATTTATTTTTCCGCCCTACGGGTGGATTATAAGCCCTTGGCTTTCAGGCTGCACACCCTCCCCTTCTTTCAGCCTTTGCAGCACCTCTGGCGATCCAGTCGATCATCCGCATAAACATACCTTTCTTTTTCCTGGTTATGCGGGTATTTGAATTCTCTCTTCCGGAATCCATATCTATCTTTCCTTTTTACCCGGTTTTACTGTATTTAGCGCCCTGTAAAAAGCTCCGGCCGCCAGTTCAGCACAGTGATAATTTCCCGACGGCAAGGTTTCAAGAAAATCTATTACTGTACCGGGAGTGATATCCCATGCCTCATCAATATGTTTCCCTTCAGCAAGAAAGCATATACAGTTGGCACAGGCATTGGTGTTTATGCACCCGTCCACATTATAGGTGATCTTATTTAGTATATTGTTTTTATCAATATCCAGATACATCTCTACCATATCACCGCAGTCTCCGATATTTTTACCGGTGTAGGGGTATTTCTGTCTTATTTCCTGTTTATCTGTTCTATAGGCCATTTCAAGATAATTACGAGAATGGTCATTCCAGAAATTGAATTCCTTTATTTCTTTCATTATGTCTTCAATTACCGCTATAATTTTTATCTCATGGATTTTTTTAATCAATTTTTATAAAATGTCAGGTTTATAGAATTCCAGTTACCGGCTTTATTTCTTGACAAAAAATAACAATCAATGATTGATTATAGGACTCTGCATATACATTTCCGATTGCAAATAAATTACAAAGACTGGTGGGGAGGATAAAACATGGAAAAAAAATGGTCTGAATTGACTCCTGATGAAAAAAGAGAAGCAAGATTCAAGCGCTGGCTTTCACCTGAAGGTATAGAATTTATTAGTCCCGATGCAGAAAGGCTTTACAGGGAAAGAGTAACCAGGGTTATTGATGCCATAAAATTAAAAGAACCTGACAGAGTTCCTTCATTTGCAGGTTGCGGACATGCTCCGGCACGATTCGCCGGATATACTGCAAAAGAGGTAATGTATGATCCTGATAAGTTTATCAGCGCCTGGTCAAAATATATGGAAGAGGTTGAACAGGATGCGTTCCCCGCTCCCAATGTAAGGAGTGGTTACCTCTGGGACCTGGTAAAACCCAAAACCTATAAGTGGGCAGGACAGGATCTGCAGGATACCTGCTCACCTCAATATGTTGAGATTGAATTGTTAAAGGCAGATGAATGGGATCGTTATATGGACAACCCTTCCGATTTTCACATGAGAACATACCTTCCCCGGGCATATGAGATAGCAAAACCACTTGAAAAACTTCCTCCTCTCAATTCAATAGGAGGTTTCGGAGCAGGATTTGGCGCCTTTGCCGATCCTGAGATACAGTCTGTTTTTTCTATCTTCAGTAAAGCCGGAGAACTTGAAGTCGAATGGCGAAAGGTAATGATGCAGATTGAACAAACCGGTAAGGAAATGGGGCTTCCGCCTCTTTATGTACTGGCCCGGGGTGGTGTGCCAATGGATACTATAGGTGCAGCATTAAGGGGTACAGTAGGCACTATCAATGATATGTTCAGGCAGCCTGAAAAGCTTATAGAATATATTGAAAATGAAATGCCGAAAGCTATTAAATCAATAATTGAAACAGCCGATATTACAGGTATTCCCACGACGTACATGCCGCTTCACAGAGGGGCAGACAGTTTCATGTCTGAAAAACAGTTCCTTATATTCTACTGGCCTTATCTGAAACAGGTTGTAGAAGGGCTTGCAGCAGAAGGCGTTGTGCCAGTACTGTTTGCTGAAGGTGCCTACAATTCACGTCTTGAAATTGTTAAGGAACTTCCCAAAGGCTCTGTAATCTGGCATTTTGACCAGACTGATATAAAAAGAGCCAAAGAAATATTGGGCGATTCTGCCTGCATTATGGGTAATGTTCCTATCTCCATGATGGTAACAGGAACACCTGATGAGGTTAAATCTCAATGTAAGACATTGATCGAAACAGCAGGTAAAGACGGGGGATATATACTGTCACCAGGGGCCTCATCCGATGATATAAAGCTTGAAAATATCCAGGCCCTGCTGGATGCGGCAAAGGAATATGGCGTTTATCGCGGTGAATGATTTAACACCAGCAGCCTTTTAACAAAAAAACCTTTTTTTTGAAAAAGCTGCTGTTTTAATTCCTTTTAAAACACCTTTTTCTTGCAAACAATACAAATCATATGATACGCTTTGCATTAATTTTTATTTAACTACTTAGGATAACAATAAATGAGCAATTTTTCAGGCAGAACAAACAGGTATTATTACTATTATTACTACACCTGTAGTCTGCCTGCAGCCAGCTGATTCTATCCTTATATAATTGAAAATTCATATAGCTGCAGGAAGTAACCTTCTTGCAGCTTTTTTTTGGTCTTTGATAATGCATAATTGCATTATCAAAGACCAAACCACGGCATAACTCAAAAAGCGACGCCGGGTACTAATAAATAAAGGAGACCTCTATGGATAAAATTACTGATGTTAATATCGAATCGTACACTCCTGTTGTATCACCTGATACTCTGATAAAGGAACTGCCCCTTTCTGAGAAGATCATGGAAACAGTAAGTTATTCCAGAAAAGTAATAAGGGATATCCTGGATAAAAAAGACAGGCGGCTGATTGTAATAACCGGTCCATGTTCTATACATGATAAAGAAGCAGCTCTGGAATATGCTGCAAAGTTTAAAAAACTGAGTAAAGAGGTGGAATCCAGCTTCTTCCTGGTAATGAGGGTTTACTTTGAAAAACCCAGAACCAGTATCGGCTGGAAAGGCCTGATAAACGATCCATGCCTGGACGGATCATGCGATATAGAATCAGGGCTAAGGGCGGCAAGGCAACTTTTACTTGAAATAACTGAACTCGGTGTTCCTGCAGCCACTGAAATGCTGGATACAATAAGTCCACAGTATTTTGCCGACCTGATATCATGGAGCGCGATTGGTGCAAGAACAACGGAATCACAGACACACAGGGAGATGGTGAGTGGCCTTTCAATGCCGGTAGGTTTAAAAAACGGGACTGATGGAGATTTAATGATTGCAGTTAATGGAATGAAGGCCTCTGCGCATCCCCAAAAATTTATTGGTATTGACAGCATGGGAAGAACAAGTATTGTACAGACCAGGGGAAATCCATACACACATATTGTCTTAAGGGGAGGAACCCGCCCCAACTATGATTCGGTAAGTATCAGAGATACTGTCACGCTCCTTAATAAAAACAACCTGCGTGATTCTTTAATAATAGACTGTTCACATGGCAACTCATCAAAAGATTACAATATACAACCCAGGGTATGGCAGGATGTAATAAACCAGCGTATCGACGGGAATGGCGCCATAACAGGTCTGATGCTAGAAAGTAATATCCACGAAGGTAATCAGCCTGTGGGTGATAACCCGGAAGATCTGAAATATGGTATATCAATTACCGATGCATGCATCTCCTGGGAAATGACCGAAGATCTGATAATTTCTACATATAATTACCTTGAACAGCATTCGGAAAACAATACAAGGTATTGCTTTTAATTATCTAATAAATGAGGAAACGATGGATAATCATTTTAATAATGAGCTTGAAATATCACGAGCAAGGATAGACCGGATTGATGCAAAACTGATCGATCTTCTTGCAGCAAGACAGGCTGAAGTTGATAAGGTAATTGAGTTCAAGAAAAAAAACAACATGCCTGTGCGCCATCTGGCAAGGGAAGAGGACATGATATCAAGACTCCGGGCCATGGCTAAAGAAAACAACCTTGATCCTGATTACCTTGAAGAGTTATTTCGTACAATAATACGGCAGTCACGGGTTGAACAGACCGAATCAAAATCCGAAAAGGGAGTTAAACCGGACGCTAAAGTACTTATTGTAGGCGGCACCGGAGGAATGGGAAAATATTTTGCCGAATGGTTTATCAAATCAGGTTATGAGACAAGAATCCTCGGAAGCAGAGACTGGGACAATGTCGAATCCTTATGTACAGGGATCGATCTGGCTCTCATCAGTGTACCTATTGATAAAACAGTTTCGGTTATTGAAAAAATAGCCCCTTTCCTTCCTGATGATGCTGTTCTTGCTGACCTCACCAGTATAAAAAAAGCTCCTTTGACCGCAATGATGAAGTCATTCAAAGGACCGGTAATCGGTATTCATCCCCTGTTCGGACCATCAACATCCACCATGGATAAACAGATAGTTGTCTTCACGCCCGGAAGGAACCAGGAGGCGTGCAAATGGATTATTGATCAGTTAGCTGACTGGGGCGCTATAATAGTGCAGTCCGATGAAGAGGAACATGACAGGATAATGGCAATTGTTCAGGCACTGAGACACTTTGCAACATTTACATTCGGCAGATTTCTTTCCAGACAAAACATTGACCTGTTCCGATCCCTGGAGTTTTCAAGCCCCATATACCGCTTGGAACTGGGCATGGTAGGTCGTCTCTTTGCCCAGGCACCTGCCCTTTATTCAGGAATAATATTCGCTTCGCAGGAAAGGTGCGAGATTTTGAAGGAGTTTATATCATCCATGTCAGAGACAATGGAGATTGTTGATAAGGGTGACAAGGAAGAGTTTGAAAAACAGTTTAAAGAGATAGCCGAATGGTTCGGCCCCTTCAGTGAACAGGCCATGAGGGA
>JASFHE010000449.1:0-5753 GCA_050123415.1 Desulfobacteraceae bacterium
TCTCTCTGATAAACATCGTTCTATATTATCAAAACTCAATAGCCTGTCAAGTATATATTTCAATCTATGGGGCACTACATTCAGCGTTTAAAAACCTCCACTCAATAATATCAATAGGTTACAAGTGCTTTCATCCACAATTTCCTCTTTTTTATTAGTTTTTTGTCCGGCTGATGGTAAACTTGGGTTAACATCTTTTCCCGGAAGCAGGCCTCGATTTGTTTAAAATCCTTTCGTTGACAGGAGTATTGGCTAATTAGGACGATTTCTTACTTGAAATACACTATGGATTATTATTCAGTATTCGCGAAATGCGGAAACTGAAAGCTGACACCACACCAAAGTCATTTTTACTGAAGGAGATATTTTATGTGGTTTAAGTTTTAGATTTTTCAGGTGGTTAAAATTAAACGGAATATCTTTTCTTTCACGTTTTACCATTCTTTGACCCTTCTTCACTAAATATATTATATTTACATAAAGGTGAATGTGAATTAATTGAAAAAACTTAATTAAGCTTAATTTTTGTAAGTCAAAAAAGGTTACTAAAGGTGAGACAGATTAGACTTTTCCAACCGGAACCTTACCTGCCAAGATATTAGCAGGTGAATAGGGGGACAAGTATAATGAAAAGATTTTTCAACTTTCTAGGTCAAGTGTTAGATGAATATGGATATAATTTCATAAATATAACATTTTTTCAATATAAAATTCATACCAGGAACATAATAATAATTATATAATCCCTGCTCTGCATTTCATGCTGCTTACAGGGTAACTGAAAACTGTATGTACTGATAGTTCTCTCATATTAAATGTAAACCTGCTACCCTTATGCCTTTCCTATGTTGTTCTTCAGCCTGAATGCAAAATAAAAAACCGAAATAAGGTAAGGCGGCAGATAAAGCTCCCATAAAAAGGGATTGGGTATTCCGGTGCTTTCCGGGTCTCCGGGAAGCTGAATAATATTCTTCCAGTCCCAGCAGAAGGCAACTATCATAAGCAGGCCGCATCCCATTACTATTGCCCAGTCATACCAGTAAAAGCTGATGTCATAACCTTTTTCTTCAAAGTATATGATAATGGTTCCCGCTGCTGTCATTGCAATGGCAATTAATACGGGTGTTATTACAGGGCCTACCCATGGGAGGGGCAAAAGAAATAGTATGTCCCATGTTAAGAGGCCTTCTGGCCATCCGATCATTACCCTGAGCCAAACATAATAAAAAATATCCCAGACACCAAAGGCAATAATAAAAAAGCAGAATTTCTGCCACCGTGTTCTTCCTGCTGCCCAGCCTATTGAAACAAGCATGACAAGCGTGGCGAACTCACGTATCAGCTCAATTCGGGTAAGGTAATTCCCAACATATTTATCTCCTTCCCAGTTGACAGAAAGTGGAAATATAGCAGGCCCTTCATAAAATATCTCCCGCAGGTAAACGACAACCGCGCTTTCAACCCACGCAAATCCGATTGCAAATATAACAATCCATATCCACCGCCATGTGGTTTCTCTTGATAATTGCCTGGAGTAATATGTTTCCATATAGTGGGGGCTCCCTATAATATTTTGAGCAGGGTACAAACCGGTTTCACGTCAATTACGAACTGTTCCTGTCCTTTACTTTGACTTATGGTGATCGAGGTATTAAATTAAATCTATCCAGAAATAGACAATTTCTGGATAGAGCTTTCAGCGGTCAGCTATAAGCCGTCAGCCAAGTCTTTGTTTTAAATGCCTTTTGCTGAAAGCTGAAGGCTGAGTGCTGAAGGTTGCCAAACAAAAACGATAGTTTTTGGATAGGCACTGATGAATGGAGTATGCCATGGATGCACCCGGATTTCTAGAAAAATTGTATAATGGTATTTTTGATGAAAAACTGTTCTCCTCATGCCACGGGCCACAGGTGTCTGACAGGGCGAAAGGCATACTTAATGACTATCTGTCCGTTCTAAAGAATTACAATCCTGTTGAACTGGAAGAATCAGGCAGGCTGCCGCAGGAATTGTGGGACTGCTTAAAATCATCAGGCATGTTCGCCCTCACAATACCTGAAACTTATGGAGGCTCCGGATTGAGCCTGTGGGATTACCTGTGGATTATTGAGGGCGCGGCTGCCCGGGATATGGGATTGGCTATCGTACCGCTTGCCCATCATTCCATAGGGCTCAAGGGGATAATATTATTCGGATCAGAGGAGCAGAAAAGAAAATATCTTCCTCCCGCTGCATCCGGAGATATGATCTTTGCCTATGTTTTAACAGAACCCAACACGGGTTCCGATGCACAGCATATAGATACCTTTGCTGAAAAATCTCCTGACGGAAAATACTATATCTTAAATGGCACAAAGACTTATATAACAAATGGCGGCTATGCAGGAGGTATGACTGTTTTTGCCCAGCTTGATAAAGATAAACCGGGTTATATGGGAGCATTTATTGTTGAAACAGGATGGGAAGGTATCACAGTCGGAAAGGATATGCACAAGATGGGACTCACCCTGAGTTCAACAACCATGGTGAAATTCAACAATGTAAAAGTCCCCGCAGAAAACCTGATCGGAAAGCCCGGAGACGGTTTTAAGATAGCCATGACAATCCTTAATTATGGAAGACTCGGTCTTGCTGCCGCATCAACCGGTTTGATGAACCAGTCTGCCGATGAAATGATCGAAAGGGCAAACAGGCGCAAACAATTTGGTGTCCCGATTTCAAATTTTGAACTGATCCAGGAAAAGATTGTGAAGGCTTGTGTATACGCATTTTTATCAAAGGCCATAACAGCATTTACCTCAGGGATGATAGAGGATGACTCCATGATTCGTGCCGCTATTGAAACATCCCATGCAAAGCTCTTCAGTACAACAAATACATGGGATGTTCTCTATGACGCGCTTCAGGTCCATGGCGGGTCAGGCTATCTGAAAACTCTTCCCTATGAAAAACGTATCAGGGATTTTCGTGTCACAACAGTGTTTGAGGGAACCACGGAAATCCATTCCATATATCCCCCTCTCTTTCTTTTAAGGAATATGACAAAGGGTAAAAAATATCCCGGAAGCAGTCTTGTTAAAATTATAAAATCCGCCTTTGGATTATTTAAAGGCCCTTCAATAAAAAATAAGCCTGATGATCCTTTTCTTAAAAAGGCCATGAGGCTGGCATTAAAAAGAGTGAGGAGAGTCAGATTCATGCTTGTGGCCGGTGTTTTAACCTATGGGAAAAAAGTAACAGAGAGGGAGTTTTTCCTGAGGCGGATAACTCTCCGGAGTATTGATGCATTTCTCTTAATGAGTGCTGTAAGTTATATTACAAAGGCAGAAAGTATGAGATACAATGTAAATAACTGGCGACTATATCTCGAATATTATATATATCTCACCGCCGGAAAGGGAAAAAGAGAGTCAAGAATAAGGCCGGATAATATGGAGCGAGCTCATAGAAAGGTTTTCAGTGCCATAAACAGGCATGAAAAGAAAAAAATAAATGGGCAATAAAAAACTAAAAGTAGCGGTTGGGCTCAGCGGCGGAGTCGATTCTTCGGTAACAGCCGCCCTATTAAAACAAGAAGGCTATGAAGTGTCAGGTCTTTCAATGCAGATATATGATGAGAATATCAAGATTGATACAGCAGGTAAAAACGCGTGCTATGGGCCCAATAAAAAAAATGACCTGGTTTCAGCCAGGTCAGTATGTGAGAAGCTAAAAATTCCTTTTCACGTGATTGACCTAAGGAAGGAGTTTACAGAGTATGTAATAGATTACTTCAGGAACGAGTATCTTGAGGGCAGGACACCCAATCCGTGTATAGTATGCAACCGTATTCTCAAGTTCGGATTTTTGCTGGGAAAGGCCAGGGAAGCGGGTATTGAGTTTGAAAAGTTTGCTACCGGTCATTATGCAAGGATAGTTAAAGAACAGGGCAGGTATCTGCTGAAAAGGCCGGTTGACACATCAAAAGACCAGACCTATTTTTTATATTCCCTGTCGCAAAGCCAGCTTGCCCAAATAATGTTTCCGCTTGGAAACTACAATAAAATGGATGTAAGAGAAATTGCGAAATCAATAGGTCTTCATACATCAGACAGGCCTGAAAGCCAGGACTTTATATCAGGCGGGGACTATACTCCTTTTTTTCATGAAGGTGAAATAAATGAAGGTGATATTATAAATAAAGATGGAAAGGTTCTCGGGAAGCATAAAGGTATAATCTATTACACTGTGGGCCAGCGCAAGGGGCTGGGTATAGCAGCGCCGAATCCCCTGTATGTATCGGAGATTGATGTTGAAAATAATCGGATCATCGTAAGTGATCAATCAGATCTCATGTCAAAAGGATTGATCGCAAAAGAGATTAACCTGATATCGGTTGGCGGGCTCGATAAACCTGTCAGAGTAGATGTGAAAATAAGACTCCAGCATAAGGGTGCCCCGGCTCTCCTTTATGGTATCGGTGATGGCAGGGCAGAGATGATTTTTGATGAACCTCAGCTTGCCATAACACCGGGGCAGTCGGCTGTTTTTTATGATGGGGATACTGTTCTGGGTGGAGGAATTATTGAAAAGGCGGTTTCCATCCATAATTAACTTCTTATGGATGGAGCTTTCAGCGGTCAGCAATCAGCGATCAGCTCAAATTCTGTTTTAATATTCTTGCTGAAGGCTGAGGGCCGATAGCTTTTTTAGTATGCCTTCGCAAACAGGACCCTCTGTTTGCTCTTTTTTCCTGTAAAGATACATTCACCTTCTTCACCCGCAAGATCAAACGGGATGTTTCTTATTGAAACTCCATACTCCTTTGCAATCTGTTCCTCTAGGTCCCTTTCACCACACCAGTGGACCTGTGCAAATCCGCCATGGATTTCAGGCTGTTCTTTATTCTGCGGAGTAAAGAAAGATATAAAATCATCCTTGCTGTCAATGTTTACAGTATTTTCATCCCTGCTGGCTTGTGCCCTGTTAAACATGCTTTCCTGGATATCCCTGAGGGTATCCGAAATGGTATTGATAAATTTTTCCCGTGAAATACCTTTTCGTTCTCTTCTGTCTTTGTCCCTTCTCCCTGCGAACACACTGTTATTTTCAACTTCCTTTGGGCCTATTTCAACGGTAACAGGTACACCTTTCTTTACCCACGACCAAGCTTTTTCACCGCCGTGTAAATCACGTGTATCCAGTTCAACCCGAACAACTTCACCATCGTAAACCTTTTCTTTAAGCGCTGCTGCCAGATTTTCACAGTATTCCAGAACCTGCTGTCTGGTTTTTTCTTTGTGGAGAACAGGCATTATCACCACATGAACAGGTGCCAGTCTTGGGGGTACTGCCAGCCCGTTATCATCACTGTGGGTCATGATAAGCCCGCCTATCAGTCTTGTAGAAACTCCCCATGAGGTAGTCCATGCATACTCTTCCTTACCCTGATCAGACAGGAATTTTATCTGGGAGGCTTTCGCAAAATTCTGGCCCAGGAAATGGGAAGTACCTGCCTGCAGCGCTTTCCTGTCCTGCATCATGGCTTCGATACTGTATGTGGCTACTGCTCCGGGGAACCTCTCAGCCTCGCTTTTTTCGCCCTTCAAAGCAGGAATGGCCATATAGTTTTGTGCAAAATCAGCATAGACATTCAGCATCTTCATGGTTTCTTCCTGGGCCTCTTCGGATGTAGCATGTGCCGTGTGGCCTTCCTGCCAGAGAAACTCAGCTGTGCGTAAAAATATTCTCGGTCTCATCTCCCACCTTACAAC
>JASFHE010000450.1:0-5733 GCA_050123415.1 Desulfobacteraceae bacterium
CACCCCCCCCCCCCCCCCCCCCCCCCCCCCCCCGCCCGCCCGACAGACCTTGGGGCTGATCTTGAGTTTGACCCGGGTATTAAATTCGGAGCTGCATATGGATTGATTTTTGGAAGCACCAGATTGGAAGTTGAATTGTCATATGCGAAGAGCGGTGTCGATAAATGGAATGGTGCTAGTGATCCTTATTATCTTACGATAGATGGTACTTTGGAGCACATCACAATGATGTTTAATGGGTATTATGATTTTATGAAAGACAGTGTGTTCCAGCCATTCGTTACTGCCGGAGTAGGTTATTCAAGAGCAGCATGGGACTTCAATATAGCTACCAATGTTCCGGACCCTGAGTTGCATGCAGCAATTCCAATATATAATAGATACCTGAAGGATAATGACGCAGGGTATTGTTTCCAGGTAGGTGCAGGTATAGCATATGAATTAACTGATACGCTTACCATGGACTTAAAATATCGTTACTTCGGAGGCGATGTCCCGGATGATGCAAGTCATAACGTGCTTCTTGGTGTGAGGTTTATGTTCTAAGAATATTTTTGAGCTTTAACGCCTAGCAGCTTTTTCATAGCATGACGGGCTGCAACGCCCGTCATGCTCAATACAGCACTCTCTATTTATCATTCAGAAAAGTTTTACTGTTTTTTCCTGCCTGTTTTTACAATACTCCTCCTTAAATTTCCATTCCCCGGTTTTTTCTCAAATTATTGACACACAGGATTATCCTACATATACTCGATTCCATTGATCATTAAAAGAGGAGATAAATGAGTTTATTTAAAAATAATTCAGGAAACAGAACAGCGACCATCTTTTTTACTCTTATTACTGTTTTTCTATTTATTATTAGAGGTTATATACCTGCCTGTGCCGGTGATGTGGAAAAAGCGAACACTTCCGCCCCTGGAAATGATTCTGTTAATGAATGGGATATTGTCGCGGAGGTTAACGGTAAGACCATTTCTACCGGTGAACTGCTGAAGCAGTATAACCTTTATTTTCTTATGTCCAGATTTTCCAGAACATACGAAAAAGGACTGACAATAAACTCATACTTGGATAATTATATCTCTGAGCTTTTACTGCTTCACGAGGCAGATGATATTGGAATCAGGGTAACGCAGGATGAAGTTGAAAACGAGAAAAACAGATACTTGAAATTATTCCGTTTTGCTTCTGAGAAGATATTAATAAAGTGGTTGAATTCAAAAACCCTGACCATAGAGGATGCCGGGCTTTATTTTAAAAACAGCCTTATTTTAAGAAGACTTTGTGATAAAAAAATCGGCATTAAAAAGATTTCCGATGAAGAAGCCATGGAATATTACAAAGCCCATGATGAATACTATCACAGGACAGCCAAAATAAGGGTAAGCCACATTCTGATATGTCATAGACAAAGCCAGGGCTGTGCAAGCAGCCTTTCAAAGAGTAAAGCAAAAGAATTAGCTGAAAGTGTCAAAAATTCCGTGACAACTGAAAACTTTGCAACCCTTGCCCAGCGTTACTCCTTTGACAGTACAGGGAGAAGCGGAGGAAGCCTGGGAGATATAACAAAAGGCTCAGCCGCCCCTTCCTTTGAAAAAGCGGCTTTTAGTCTTGAGAGAGGAGAGATATCCGATATTGTAGAGACAGAATACGGCTATCATATTATATATGTAACCGACAAGCTTGAAGAGCTTTCTATTTCGTTTGAAGAAGCAAGGGAATCAATTGATTACACCCTTGAAGAAGAGCAAATCACATCGGCATTGTTAAAGTATGGGGAGCAACTTCAAAAAGAAGCAAAAATAAAGAAATATACAGAGGCAGACAGGGAAAGCTCTGTAGATAAATCGCCGGATAAGGGGCAAAAGAAAAAAAGCGAGTTAACTATTAAACAATATTCAACTTTTAAGGCTACCGGTGAAAAAATTGTTAATAAAAACAGTAAAGGACAGCCAGTTATTCTGCTTTTTACCAGGAAGGGGTGCCATTTTTGTGAATGGGTAGAAGAGACCTTTGAAGAAGTAGCAAATGAATATGTTGATAAGGGACTTATCGAAGCCCATCATTATGATTTTAGTACAAAAGACGATTTTCTAACATCTGTTATTGAGAAGGATATCCCTCAGAACTATGAAAATTTGTTTGAACAAAATAATCCAACTAAATCTACACCATACTTCAATTTCGGAAACGTATATTACCGTCGTGGTACTGGCTATTTTGAACAGGATGATTTATATGCAGAGGAAATGGAGATGAGACAGATTATTGATGATCTGCTCAGAGAGTAGATATTCAAGAGTAAGAATATTAAAGAAAGCTGTAACCGCTAATGAACGCCAATGGATGTAAAATAAATGATAATATATCATGGAAAAAGTTAAGTATTTTTCCTGTTACAAATTTACAATTTTATCAAATATTGATAACGCTTTTTATCCAGTGCCCGGATCTGGTACTGATTCCTCAGTCCGAAAAAGTCTTTTAGAGTGAGGAGACCTCCCCCACTCATTCTTTTCATTTTTATTATCGTATCGAATTCATATAATCAGCTATATCTCCTGCTGATGGTCGTCCGTCGTACCTTCCACTACCCGGATAATAAGGTTGTGGTTGTGGTACTCTACTCTTGTCAAGCCAATAATAAAGAATCGCATTATGTACATGTACAGGATATCTTGGTTTCAGCGCTGCTACCATTTTTTTATCGTTTTTCTCTTTTTCGAATTGGCCTGTATGATGGTAAGCATCACGTCGCCTGGCATAGGCCGAAGCAAAATTTGGTTCTATTTCTATAGCCTTGCTGTAATCAGCGATAGCTTTGTCATACTCTTGTTTTTGGGTATATATATCTCCGCGATTAGTATAGGCGTAAATGTTTTCAGGGCTAAACTCGAGTATTTTATTATAATCATTTATGGCTTTATCGTATTGTTGTTTTCTTGAATAGATATTTCCTCGATTGAAATAGGCAGCCGCTAATCCGGGGTTTATTGCTATTGCTTTATTATAGTCACTAATAGCTTGTTTATATTTGCCTTTTCTCCTGTAAGCATTGCCCCGAAGCACGTAGGTCCCGGTGTCCTTGCCATCCAATTCCAACGCCCTGGTGAAATCTTTAATAGCGCTGTTTAAACGACCGTATTTATAATATATTTTGCCTCGATTTATATAGGCCAATGAAAATACAGGATTGATTTTTATGACTTTTTTATAATCAGAAATAGCCTTACGAAAATTCATTTCCATGTAATAGGCATTACCGCGGTTGAGATAGGCATAATAATATTTTGGCTTTATCTTTATTGCCTTACGGAAATCATCTATGGCCCTTTTATATTCCTGTTTTTTATAAAATAAAAATCCCCTGTTATTGTAGGCAACAGCATATTCAGGGGCCAGCTCTATTGCCCTGTTGTAATCATTTAATGCCTGTTCATATCCATTTTTAACAGTGTAGGCCTTGCCGCGAAACAGATATATCTCTGCACCCTTATTATTCAGCTCTATTGCTTTATTAAAAGCAGAAATAGCTTTGTCTGTTTTACCTTTTTCCAGACAGGTCTTTCCTCTTGAAAAATAGTCAATATTCCGGGAATTCTGATGTTCTGCTGCATCAGAAATATCTTTATTCCGCTCCGGTATCGGGCCGGAAATCCCGGTCTTATTTCCTTTTGAAGCAGCATGTTTGTCATTCATTGCTAACATTAATATGTCTTTCCGGGCTTGGACAGTTTCCTGAGCAGTGTTATTTGATATTTCTGTTTCAGGTTTCTGTTGCTCATCAATGGATCGGGATTTGACTTTTTTTTCAGTTATTTCCCCTTTTGAACTATCTTGAATAATTACAGGGATTATAATTTGTTTTTCCGGTTTATCCAGTGATGCCGTATCAAGTGTATTCACGATTTTTGAAATTTTACTGGAGTTCGCTTGCTCCTGATCTTCAATAATTTCCTGCGAAGATTTTTTTCCTTTATCAAATAATGAGGCTGTATCCATGGTGGATCGGGTTTCCGGTCTGTCGTCGGGTGTTTTTGAGCTAACTTTACCATGAAGGCCGGCAATCCCGAGTGTAAGAACGAGGCCCGTAGTAAACGTAATTATTTTTAGATACATTTTTGTGTTCATGACAACACTCCTTTTCTTAGAAAGAATAAGTTCAACTCTTGTTGATAGATTAAAATACCTACCGGCCATACCTGCTGCAGTTGGCAGGTTACTGATTAAACATACTTTCTCCGCCAGGTTTACCAGACAACTGGTATAGACTCTGGGATGGAGTTCACGCAATACATAGTTGTCAGATACTTCCTCCCTGGCCTGTTCATGCTCCCTGTTTATAGCGTAAACAAGGGGATTCCACCAATGAAGAGCCAGGACGATCCTTTTCGTCAGGCCCATGAACTGATCATTATGAAATATATGAGCAAGTTCATGCAGCAGGATGCTCTTAAGCTCATTTACTCTTAATGTGCTAAAGAGTTTTTCAGGAATGATAATTACTGGGTTAAAAAGACCGATTGTTACAGGGGATTCAATATCCGGGGACATGCAAAGTACAGGTATTCGGTTCTTCCAGAAGGTCCCGGCGATGGCACGAACTGTATCAATATAGAAACCGTCCGAAACAGGTTGAAGGCTTTTTTTAAATCTCTTAACCTGTAAAATTCCATAACCAAGCATGATAATCTGGAAAAAAAGCCCCATGAACCATATATAGCCCAGTATATTGATAACAGGAATGATCGATTCGGCTAGTTCAATTGAATGTGCAGAAGGAATTGGGGCATTATTAAATACGTGATTTTCAATAGAAGATTGTGGCTGAGCCGGATATATATCAGGGATTGTTTCAGCCGGTGATGCCTCATATGATGCGTTTGATAATGTATTATCCTCAACGATTTCTTCCCAAAAAGCAGGAAAAGCGGGTTGTGACCATGATATGTCTGATAACCGGAATCCGCAGGAAATCATGAGCACGAGACCAAGGGCGGCTATTATAACAGTAGATGCAAGGCTGCGAACAGGAGCAGACCTTATTGAGAGCAGTTTGATAACAGCAATCCCAAAAAGGGAAATCAGTATTGACTGCACAGCCAGGCTTATAATAAAACCAGCCAGATCCTGGTTTGAAACAAAGGAAGAAATATCCATTTAATTACTCCTCGTATTTATCTATCAATTCCCTGAGCTGCCTGATCTCTTCGGGAGAGACGGTCGATCTGCTGAAGAAGGCTTTGAGCAGTTCAACGCACGATCCGCCGAAAACCCGTTTCCCGATATCAAAAGCAATGAATGCTGAAGCATCACTGCGGGGCACGGTTGCCTTGAATATAAACTTGTTTCCTTCCTGGCGGTGTTTTAGCCAGCCCTTTTCTTCCAGTCGGCCAACCTGCACCTGGATTGTCGCACGTTTTAGATCCCTGTTTTGCAGTGAATTGATTTCATTAAGTATTTCGGTTACAGTCAATTCACTTGCGTTCCATACAGCATCCATAATATCAAATTCCGCGGGTGTCAGTCTGGGTAAAGTATCTTTTGGCATTTTTTACTCCTATTAAAGACATTTGTCATTAATAATAATGACAAATGTCTTTAATGTCAATAAAAAAATTAAAATTAATTCATCTTTTTAAACCACTACCTATGGTAGTGGTACGATAAAAAGGTTTAACCGTGAAAGTAATTAGATAAAATATACCTCCCTGAAGGGTACCCCCTAAA
>JASFHE010000451.1:0-5732 GCA_050123415.1 Desulfobacteraceae bacterium
TTTCCCCTTGCAAAATACCTACAAACATATGAAAACTATACGGAAGATGAAGCAAACGAGATTGAAACTTACGCAAATAGCCAGCCGACAATTGAAAGCGGATTTGGGGCAGGCGATAATGAGGGTTAATAAAAATGGAAATACTTATTTGGTATAGCTTTGTTTTTTTCTTTTCGACATGGCTAATAAATTTTATACAAATTTTTACAAGCAAAGATATTAAAAAAATAAAGTTAACAGTGATTAGTTGCATTTTATCTATACCGATTATTATATATCTTGCTATTAGCGCTTTTGGGAGGTGATTGAATGGGATTAACACCTTCTTATTTATCTGGTGTATCTGAAAATTTGCAAGAGATATATTCACAGCTTGAAATATCAATTATGCAAGACTTAGCGCGACGTATTTCAAAGGCGAATTATTTGATGGCTTCGGCACAATGGCAGACCTATAAGTTAGAGCAAATCGGCATGTCACAGAAATACATTGCGGAACAAATCGCAAAGATAACAGGCAAATCGCAAAAAGAAGTTTTGCAGATGTTTAAGGATGCTGGAATAAAGACCTGCAAGCAAGATACAACATTGCAAAATGAAATGATTAAAAAAGGGCTATTACCTAAAGACGCAATTCCGCTTACTGCGGCAGAATCGTTTACACAAGTTCTTAATGTAAATCTCTTGAAAACAAATAACTCACTAAAAAACATGACCGGAACAATTGCACAAGATGCAAGCGGACAACTGAATAAATACATGGATCAATGTCAGCTATTAATTCAATCAGGCGGATTTTCGCAAGACCAAGCAATCAATTTAAGCGTTGACCGTTTTGCCCGTGACGGTGTTGCTACATTTAATTATGCAAGTGGCATTAGAACACCGATAGAATCCGCTGTAAGACGTGCGGCAGTAACAGGAGTAAATCAAGCGGCCGCACAGATTAGCGAGAATAATGCTGATGCATTAGGTACAAACCTTGTGGAAGTTACACGCCATAGTGACGCACGCCCGGAACATGCAGTGTGGCAAGGCAAAGTTTATATGCTTGTTGGTAGTAATGACAAATATGCTAATCTTGCCGAAGCCACAGGCTATGGAACTGTAACCGGATTATGCGGAGCCAATTGCCGACATAGCTTTTACCCATTTGTTGAGGGCATATCTGATAAACTGCCAAAAGAAAAATACGATGAAACAACATATCAGAATGAACAAATGCAAAGATACAATGAGAGAATGATACGAAGTTGGAAAAAACGTCAGGCAACGCTTGAAGCTGGCGGAGTCGATTCATCTGCAACGAAATCAAAAGTGGCCGAATGGCAAAAGAAGCAGAGAACATTTTTGAAAGGAACTGGGTTGACGCGCCAATATCAAAGAGAGAGAATAGCGAAAAAATGAGAATCAACAAATACAGTATTAGGCTTATAACGGGCATTGGGCTATTTTGCTTTGGGTTACGAATGCTATGGTACAATTCATAAATCAAGAGCTACTCCGCTTTGGATATTTAATACATATTGGAAAGAAATAGTAATATGGGTCGTATCTTTATTGCTATTTGCAATAATTGGAACAATTAAAAGCGATAAATTGGCATGTAAATACCAGAGAGAAAGGATAGCGAAAAAATGAGTGCATTTAAAGATATATGTGGGGAAAAGGCATATATAGGGAACGTAACTTGTGGATATACTGATTTAATGTTATGCGGTATATATGAAAATCCACAAGAGATTTACAAAAAAATGTTGGGCTCTAAAATACACAAGCAATATGTAAATTTAGGATTATGTGCAACTGAACAAAATATGTATGGAGTTGTTAATACTTCTTATGAAGTATCAATCAAAAAAGTACCAATAAATGAAGCTTTATCTTTGCCAGATTGGGATGATAAAAATGAAATATTGTAAAAAGCCAGTTATTGTTGAAGCATATCAATTTTATCATGTCCCAGTGCCTGGATGGGTTGGGAATGCACTTCTAAGCGGAACTATCATGGTATCTAATAAAGGCTTACATGGAGGGCACAACATTAAAACGCTTGAAGGAATAATGCACGCAAGTTGTGATGACTATATCATTAGAGGAGTGAACGGTGAACTTTATCCCTGCAAACCGGATATCTTTAAGAAAATATATGAGGCGGTGAAATAATAATGCCATTATCAAAAGGCAAGTCAAAGAAATCATTGCAAAAGAACATTTCTACTGAAATCAAAGCAGGTAAAGACCCAAAACAGGCCATTGCTATTGCTTATAGTATGCAGAAAAAAGCAAAATCTAAGAAAAAGAGATGATTGACAATGCCAGTACGCAAAGTTAAAGGCGGCTATCAATGGGGCAACAGCGGCAAGATATATAAGGGCAAAGGCGCTAAAAAGAAAGCCGAAGAGCAAGGCAGAGCGGCTTATGCCAATGGATATAAGGGGAAAGGAGGTAAATAAACTATGGTTAAAACGGGGGACAAACTTGAACGTGATGGGCAGGTATATGAAGTATTGATTGCCGATGATAATATTTTTGTTATTGGCAAAATTGATAGTGGCCAAACTGACTATATGTATGCCGAAATTTATTCTAATGATAAAAATATTCTTTCCCTTAAACAACTTCATTTTAAGGTGGTGAAATAGAATGAACGCTAAAATTTTGAATGGGCTTACTGATATATCCGGAAATAATTACCGCATGAATTGTACACAGCGGATGATTGCCGATATCAAGGCCGATACAACTATCGACGATACAGCAAAAATCGAACTTCTTTCCCTTGCTGATAAAGTGGTAACAGCAGAATCTAAAATCAGTCAAGACGCGCTTGCGCTGGTTGCAAAATACAGTACATCAGACAATATCGACCCGGCAGAGCCAGACGAAGATGAGGAATATTATTAACAGGAGAATACATTATGAAATGGTATCTTAAACAGTTGTTTCCATTCCTTTACAGAACGCGTTATTCTGATGAACACGGAAAGCATTTCTGTGTATGGCGTATGTGGTTCGGAAAATGCTTTGCAATTGATGATGTGATTATAACTGCCTAATAAGGCGGTATTTTTATGGAGGTAAAAATTGCGGAAAGTATTTTTAGGCGGTACATGTGCAGAAAGCACATGGAGAGAACAGCTTATATCACGTTTAAAGATTGATTATTTTAATCCAGTTGTACCAGACTGGACAGAAGAATGTTATCAACGAGAGCTAAAAGAGCGCTCTGAATGTGATTATTGTTTATATGTCATTACGCCGCGTATGCAGGGCGTTTACAGTATTGCAGAAGTAATTGATGATAGCAACAAGCGCCCACAAAAAACCGTATTCGCATTTATCAACGAGGAAGATTTAAAATTCACAGCGGGACAAATAAAATCACTTAACAAAGTTGGTGTGATGGTTGAACGAAATGGAGGAAAGTATTTAACAAGCCTTGAATCAGTTGCAAATTATTTAAATAACCAATAGCCACCGCCCGGAAACGAGCGGTATTTTTACGCCTAAATGCAGGCGTTAAAGCATTACTCGACCCATAAGTTAAGTCGTTAAACTGCCTAAATTCGTCCACTCACAGGACGTTAAAGAGGGAGTAATAACATGGCATTTACACGTAGAGCGTTAAAAGATATTGGTGTCACAGACGAACAGCTTGATAAAATTATGGCCTTGCACGGTACGTCATTAGCGGATTACCAACTGAAATCCGAATTTAACGATGCTGTTAAAGCCGAAGTCGAAAAGCAGACAGGAGAAGTCAAGAAACAGTTTGATGGCATTGACCTTAAAACGCTACAGGACAAGGCGGCACAGACCGAAAAATTACAATCTGAAATCAGTAATATGAAACTTAATCATACCATCGAAAACCGTTTGATGAAAGAACGCGCGGTAAACCCGAAAGCCGTTTCCGCATTGCTGGATATGTCCAAAATTGCGACCGATGAAAAAGACGAAATTACTGGCCTTGACGAACAAATCACGGCGCTGAAAGAAACGGAAAAGTGGGCTTTTGAACAGCCCGCGGCGCCAGGGGCCGGAGGCCTTAGACAATCTGGAGACATTCCCGCGCCAAATGCAGACCGGCAATATTTAGATAACAAATACGAAAAGAATCCATATTACAAACCAAAAACTTAGAAATGAGGTAATTAAATGTCAGTTCTTTATAATTCCGTCTATGTAGACGAAAAATACGCATCTATCCTTGAACCTAACCTGTTTTATTCAAATGTTTTTCAGCCGGGGGTGACATTCACCGATAAATATCAGACCGGGCCTGCTGGTGGATTGTATGTCCATAAACCCGGTATTAGCGCTATCACCCCAGGCACCCCCGGACGCGATTTTTCTGATGTGAACGTTGCGGATACGTTGGTACAAATCACGCTAAATAATAACTTCATGCGTTCCCGCAAGATTTTTGGTGTACAGGCCGCGGCTGTCGCATTCCCTAAAGCTGAAGCAGAACTTTCTCTTGCGATTCAGGAATGTGCACAGGGATATACCCTTACAGGATTGGCTTGCCTTGTGAATGAATCTACTTCCGAAGCATCTGCTGACCCTTTGACCACCAGCAACATCAAATCTGATATTCTTACCAACCGTAAAACTCTCGTTGATGCTGGCGCTATGGCAAATGTTTTGCTTTGTAGTACAAAGACATACGCAACTATCTTGGAATATGCAGGCAGTGACTTCACCCCTACCATGAATGATGCTCTAAATGCTTCTGGGCGTGTCGGCACATGGCTCGGCTTTACCGTCATTGAAGCGAATGGCCTTTCCGCTTCTACAGCCACCTATTACGATTATGGCGGTATGCTCCGTACTGTGACATTCCAGACTGCCGTTGCCGAAGCTTCCTATGTCGATTATGTGATGTACGACTCTGATGCATTTTCTATCCTGACAAACTTTGAAACAACCCGTATGGTGGATTCCGAGCGGTTTGTCGGCTCTCTTGCCCAGGTCGAAATGAACAGCGGCTATAGGCTTACCAATGCAGCCCGCGCCGTATGCCGCAAAACCACTAACCCGGCAGCGTAATTTAGGAGGTGATTCGGTTGAGTTATACAGCGTACATTGACAACACGTTTTATACAGATACATATGCAGGCGTCCCGATTGACAGCACTATTTTCCCTCGCATTGCGTTGCGGGCATCAGATGAACTTGACCGGCTCACTCTTAATGTAATCCGCCTGAACGGCCTTACAAGCTACAGCACAGACGCACAGGAAGCCATAAAATTGGCTACTTGTGCGCTGGCTGAATCGCTTGCACAAATTGACACAGCAACAGATAGCGCAGGCCTTATGGCGTCGTCCGAATCAGTCAATGGATATAATTACTCTGGCATCGACCAGACGGCGGTAAACGCGGCATTAAATATAGCAAGACAACAAGCATGGACGTATCTACAACGCGGCGGATTTAGTTCGGTGGTGTGTATGGCGTGAAAATAATGTCAAGACGGGCGAGGCCCTACAATATTACACTCTATAATTATGTATCTGTTGCAAGCGGGGTAATGACGTTTCAGCGAACTTTTATCCAGCGTATATCACTTGACCTAAACTATCAAATGCGCCTTGCACAGCGCGGCGTAAGCACAGCTAATACGGCTTCGTTGATGATTGACCTTAGAGACATTGAAACGACAAGCAACCGCACATTTTTAACCTATGATGCATGGGCAGCGCTGACTGATAAAACCGGATACT
>JASFHE010000452.1:0-5711 GCA_050123415.1 Desulfobacteraceae bacterium
CTTCCATCACAGAAGAAAGATAGGGTAATGGTTTTATTGCCTGATGAGCAAGGTCAACCGCATTCAATACTGAAATATGACGGTCGCACCAGTATTTCATCTGCCTGTCATAGGCATCAAGCACTTCATCGAATGTCCTGAAATCTTCAAGACTGCCGGTTTCAAGGCCAAGTCTTTCCCCTGTAGCCCCGCATTTGTCCCATCTCATGCACCGGGGACCGCAGTCTATACATCTACCATTATTCATGGCAAGTTCAAGTACCTTTGCCATATTCATATGACCGCAGTCTTTCCAGCCGTATGATTTTCCGGTGGCATCGGGTTCAACACAGCCTACTACCTGGTAGTCACGGGCATCTTTGATTTCGGTATTTGATGAAAGCATTGCTGGTATTGCAACATCATCGTTAAAGATCTTGGGTTCGCCCGTACCCAGACGAATAGCATTTGCGGTTTTAACCTTGAGTTCCCACGGTGTGCCGGCATGGAGCCTGACAGCAAGCCATGGCGTTGGTATCCTGATATGTACATGGGCATCAATACACATATAGGTAAGTTCGTTGGTTGCATCCTTGCCATCCCTGTCAATACCTCCCAGGGTAAGGCACTGCCCGCCTATTCCACCGTTACCGAATGTTTTAATAAGGATATGACTGCGCAGTTTGTTTAAGTCCCACACCTTTAAATAAAAGTTTTCTATCAGTTCCTGGCAGAATTCCCGGGTTGCTGTTCCATTCTCAATGTCCTTTTTATAGAAAGGGTACATGTACTGATCAAATCTGCCGTATGATATCGAATGGCCGTTACATTCCATGTGTATCATGCAGTTGGCAATATGGACAAGCTGGATAGCTTCCCAGAATGTGCGGGGAGGATTTTCAGAAATCCACAGAAGGTTTTCGCGTATCTGCACGAGTTCATTTTTTCTGGTTTCATCCTTTTCTTTTTTGGCCATTTCCCATGCAAGGTCGGCATAGCGTTTAATATGGTCTGTAGCTGCCTCGTTAACAAGGAGTTCGGCCTTTAAAAAGGTATACTTTTTAAGGCCCTCGGGTGAGGTTTTGTCAATATCATTTAAGGCATCAAGGATCATCTGCCGGATTCCCCTGTAACCTATATTAAAAAGTCTTTCATATGAAAGCCCAAGGTGTCCGGCCCCGCAGAAGATATAGGCATCCGCGAAAAATACTCCTTTACCTGCGTGGGAACCCTTTAGTTCATCATCCGTCAGTAATGAATTCGTATAATCTTCGATTGTCTTTCCATCCCAGAAATCCCTGATGGATTCAAGTTTTTCATGTGATTCCTTTGTATAGCTGAAATAATCATGGGTACGTTCTTCACTGTAATCCATCAAACCGTCACGCATTTCATCAACTACCCAGTTAAGACCGAACTCAGGGAAAACAGGGGCACCTTTCTTATCACAGCCAAGACCCCCGACAATAAGCTCGTCATCATATATATATACAGGAGTATTCCTTAAAAAATTTGCCATGCCTTCGGCGCATTTAGTTATCTGTGGAGCGCCGGGATTTTTTTTATATGCTTCTGTTACCAGCAGAGCTCTTTCGGGCGGAATAAAACCGTTTGTAGTCTTTGCCGTATTTTTCAGTATCCTGTTAATTCTTTCAAACGGGGAAGGTTCGGGCGTGTTTCCCGAGATTCCGATACCCCATTCTTTGTCAAACGGTTCAACAGCCTGCGGCATGATGGTATTTGCCATCTTATATGTATTTATATTCGCGTTTTCTTTCATTTCATTACTCCTGATTATAAACTGTTGATAATAACCTCTTTTATTATTTTTTAAGTATAGGTTCCATATCTTTATGAGTCAATAGTTTAAATGTAAAGATTTTCTGTAACTGGCCGATATTGTATATGATTTAGAGGGGTTACATTAAGCTTTCAAATATGCAATCCCCGGGATTATTCTTGACTTACATAGCTATGGCATATATTTTTATCTTGTAAATATATTACAGATAAATTTATCTGTTTCCAGGAGTATTTTTACATAGTTAGTAATCGTTTTTACATGAGGTATAGATAATGGTAGCTGAACATGAAGGTATTATTACAAAAGATACTGATCCTCTGGCTATTGAGCCTTATGATAAGGAATGGGGGGTGGGAGTTTCTGCCATAGAGGAAAATCCGTCTCCGTTTCCGAGAATAAACAAAATCCTGAAATGGCTTAAGGAAAGGGATAATACAGCGGATTCTCAGCGTGCAGTCATCTATACCGAAGGATATTTTAAGAAATACAGTGCCTATCCCCAGATACTCAAATGTGCAATGACATACCGTGATGTGTTGCAGAAGGTTAAAATAAATATATGGCCCGAGGAACTTATTGTCGGAGAAATAGCTGCACCTGCTAAAAGTGCCCCGGTATATCCTGAATTTTCCATTGACTGGCTTTGCGATGAAATGATCAACGCCCCTCTTGACCAGCGGCGTAATGATCGTTATGTGATTGATGAAGATACAAAAGAAGCTCTCTTCAGCATACAAAAGTACTGGAAAGGGAACACTCTTGAAGAACATATCCTCAGCACTTTGACCGAAGAAGAGAGAAAAGGATCACATCTGGAAAAGGGTGTTAATTTTTTCGGGCTGTTCGCTTCAGCCGGTGTGGGCCATGTATGCGCCAATTATGAAAAGCTGTTCACCCTTGGGTTTGGCGGTATCAGAAAACAGATACTCGAAAAAAGGTCAGAGCTGAATACCTCAAACCCTTCGGATATTACCAGAAAAGAATTTTATGATGCGGCACTGATATCCCTTGAAGGGGCTGTTACCTACATAAAACGATATGCACAGCTTGCGGCTGATATGGCAGAAGAAGAGGCTGACGACCGTAGAAAATCCGAACTCCTCCGTATATCATCAAACTGTTTCCAGGTTGCGGAAGGTGTGCCGAGAGATTTCTGGGAAGCAATACAACTCTGGCATATTGCCACCAATATGATAATTATCGAAACAAACGGGCATTCGGTTACATACGGACGTTTTGACCAGTTATTTCATCCCTTTTATGAGCGGGACATGGCTCAGGGTACTTTTAAAAGGGAGTTTGTCCAGGAACTAATAGAAATGTCGTTCCTCAAGATACATGAACTGTGCAAGATCCGCGACAAGACAGCGATTATCTTTTCCAGCGGTACCATAATGGGCGGTACAGCCCTGGATGTGGGCGGTGTGGATAAAGAGGGAAATGACGCGACAAATGACCTCAGTTATATGGTTCTGGATGCACATGCCCATACAAGAATACCCAATCCGTGGATGGGTGTACGGCTTAATGAGAATGCACCCCGGGAATTCAAGATAAAGACCTTTAATGTAATCAGGATTGGTACGGGAGAGCCCAAGGTATTTAATGATTCCGAAATGATCAAGGCACTGCTGAACTATGATAAGCCCATAGAAGACGCAAGAGATTATGTCGGAATAGGTTGTGTTGAGCCATGTGTCCCGGGAAAAACATATGGCTGGCATGATTCAAGCTCATTTAATATAGCAAAGGTTATGCAGCTTGCAATAAACGGTGGACGCTGTATAGATTGCAGTCCTCAGTGCCCCAGGCATGAAAAATGTGCAGGGGCCGGCAGCAGGCTGGGTATTGATACTGGCAGTCTTGAAACCTTTAAATCCTTTGATGAAGTCATGGAATCCTTTGATAAGCAGATGGAATACTGGTGTGATATTATGATCAGCCAGGTAAACAGGGTAGACATGGCACATCAGAGGCTTAAACCTCTTCCTTATCTTTCGCTTCTGATTGATGACTGTATCGGTAAAGGAATTGATGTGTCGGCTGGCGGTGCAATCTACAACCACAGCGGACCACAGGGTGTTGGAATAGGAACGGTCGCTGACAGCCTGACAGCAATCAAACAGCTTGTATTTGATGAAAAAAAGACAGACGGCAAAACCTTTCTTGATGCCCTGAAGGCAAACTGGGAAGGATACGAACCACTGTATGCCATGGTTAACAGTGACAGGATGCATTGCTACGGCAATGATGATGACTATGCTGATGATGTGGCTAAATTCGTGGCCGCTACCTACTGCAAACATGTTGAACACAGGCCAACTCCCCATGGGGGAGAATACATGCCTGGAGTATTCTCAGTTTCGCAGAATGTTATGGCCGGTTTTTACACCGCGGCTACCCCTGACGGCAGAAAGGCCTATGGGCCTTTGTCAGACTGTATCGGGCCTGTGCATACCGAGATGTCATCACACGACAGAAAAGGGCCTACTGCTATCGCAAAGTCAGTGGCAAAACTGGACCACAGCCGTATTGGCAACGGAATCATCCTTAACTGGAAATTCAGCCCCGGAGCTGTTTCAGGTGAAACCGGGAGAGATAATCTTATATCCCTTATGGATGTGTATTTTGACTGCAAAGGCATGCAGAGCCAGTTCAATATTATCGGGAAAGACGTGTTAATTGATGCCCAGAAAAAACCGGATGAGTACAAAGACCTTCTTGTGCGTATTGCAGGCTACAGCGCCTACTTTGTTGAATTGAGCGAAGAACTGCAGGGCGACCTTATAAGCAGGACGGAATTGTCATTTGACTAGCTTGTTATTAATAAAATTGATAAAGAATTTTTTATTGTATTTTCAGATTTAGTGCACCATCAGTGATATTGACATCACCAAGTATATTTAAAGTTTCTCCCTGATGGATTGTTATCTTCAGGGTATCCGATCTCGCAGGAGATAACTTCGGGGGGAAAAGGGATATTCGTTTCCACCACGGGATATTCTCTTTTGCCGTCAGAGAATATTCCCCGGCAGGGAGAGATATCTTTTGTCCGGTTTGCCTAAGCGGGGGCAGCATTTTGTATGCAGGTGATTTACTGCCTTCCAGGTAATAGGGCAGATCATTCAAAAGTATAGTCAGAGCCGGAATTTCACTCCTGATATAGAGACTTCCCGGTAGAGGAATCAGCTTTACCTCCAGGTTTAACAGGGTCTGTTCAGGATCCACTGAAATATTTATGTATTTAGAAAAAAATCCATCTCTTGAAAATTGAAAGCTGTAATCTTTTCCGCTTGTGAAGGACTTGTGTTGAGATTTGTCTTTTTCAAATTCTTCCCAGGGTACCCACCTGTTATCATAAAAAATGGATATTTTGGTATCACTGGTAATCTCTTTCCCGCCTGTCAGATTTTTTACAGTACATTTCAAATTCAGAGGCAGTCTCGGAAACGCCTTTTCCATAGCCATATATATTAGGTGCCCGTCTTTTTCAGAAGGCAGTTTTTTTTGAATGGATCTGGGTGCCAGATAAAATTGTGTCTGGTATTGTTCGTTTCCAAGATCCAGTCGAATCAAATAATTCCCTTCAGGAAGGTATTTCTTTTGTGAACGAAGAATGGAGTAAGTTTTTTCGATGGCAGCATCTTCCTTAAGGGCAAAGTTAATTCCCTCAATTTTTTTCCAGCTTTTTTTATTTTGAACAAATAGAGTGCATTGGGGATATATCCTTGAGATTGCCTTATTGTTTTTTCTTATTTTAGCTTCAACAGTCAATGCTCCGTATTCATCAGGGAAAAGTAACTCATATTGAATCCCATCCCGATATGCAATCATGCTGCCCACGCCAAGGGCAAGAAGTACAATCATGGTTATCATGTGTTTCAGGCCAAACCATCGGCCTTTCAATCCTTTACTATAAGCAGGGGCC
>JASFHE010000453.1:0-5677 GCA_050123415.1 Desulfobacteraceae bacterium
GTAAGCCTCCGTAGGAGAGGGGGGCCGAAGCCCCCCTGGTTAGTGGTTTACTTCATACAGATCATGCAGTTGATGAGACCTGTGGTCTTGATGGACGCCAGACGGGCACCTACGACGTTCTTGCCCTTGCAGCGGCAGTCCTTCTTGTGGACCTTGCGGGTGTCGAGGTTAATCACGTAGATCGCCTCTTTCTCCACCCCCTTGCAGGCATCTGTGACTTTGGATTGATCTGCTTCAAGGGCCTTGTACTTCTTGGCGCCGAACTGAAATACCGGCATTTTGTAACCCTTGTCTACCATAGCCTGGACGCACTTGGCGACGTCCTCTTTCAATGTACTACAAATTGCGTAAATCATCTTCCCTTTACCTCCGTAACATTATTGATTACACCTATGATGCCTTTGGCATCTACTCTTACCACGTCCCCAGTAGTGAGGACCTCTACCTCTGCCAACCGTACAGGGTAGTGCTTCGGGGTCTTGTTCTCCCCACGTTCCAAAACACTCTGCCAGCCAGGCACCCTGCAATACTTCTTCAGAATACCCTGTGTGACAGGAGCATCAATGGTAGGACACATGGTCATCTTGAAATTGACCAAAGACCCAAGGGGCAACTCTTTTACCTTATCCATGATACATCACCTCCGCTTTCTGTAATGGTAGTGCCAGCCATATCCAAACAAGCCGTTTGAGGCACGCAGCCTGGCACCTGTTCGGCAAAATGCCGAATTCTTTCATGAAATCATGCCACAGATCCATCTCTATGGCGTCCAATTCATCTGCGCAAGAGGGACAATAAACACCTGCATTCCCTACTGCACCGATGGAACTGGGTTCCACCTTCCACCATACGTTGCAAGAACAGCATCTATACCATTTGATGCCGTCCTCAATCCTTGTTTCTACCGCCATGATTAATCACCTCCTAACAGGTCATATTGGGATAAATGCAATTGTCTACCAGTATGCGGGCAGACGCCTTCAGCCTATGAACGTGGCGCATCCAGTTCCTGCGGGCGTGTTTCTGATTCTTCCAGCACTTCAGGTCGGAAGGTCCATCACACCATGTATCTCTGATAGGTTCCCTATGAACGGACCCCATCATATCACCGTGCGCCTGGTTCATCTTTGCCTTGCGGACACGCTTTGCATTGTGATACTCACGAGAACGCCGTTCAGCAGCAGTCTCTACAATGCGCATCCTATTCTGACCTTTGTACTCAATGATTACTCCCATTGATACTCTCCTTTCCTAACTGTTGATTACGGGACAACCAGCACAATCGGATTTGTTGCATCCCCAACATTCGTCTTCATGCGGGAATTCGGAAACGATGTGCCTACTCCACCATGCCTTGATCCATTCGATGAATTTATCCATTGTTATCACCTCCTTTCTATTGGATTCTCCTGATTCTACCTACTACTACAGTAGATAGAAGCAGGAGGGCGAACACTCGTCTCCTTGAACCAGTGCTCGCCACTCCCTAATTGTTAAGCAGGACTAAGCCTTCTTCTGCTTCTGCTGACCCGCCCTCTTCTTGGTACCAACGATCTTGGAAACCTTCTTATTGGGACCGGCGTCGGGAATCGGGCAGTAACCCTGCCTATTGCGGAACCTCTGTCCGTCAATGGAATACACGGAACAGAAACCCCAATCCTTGACCTTCGGGCACTTCGTGTCGATGCAAATCATAACTTACTCCTTTCTAATGTCGAAATCTGAGGATATACCTGCATGTGCGCTACGATACTCCTGTGATTTCATCTCTCTCCAACCAATCTGATCCCCTTCGAGACGTCCATCGGGACCTCGGAAGGGAAAGATTAAGGACAAAATCCAACACGCAAGTCGTTTAAACATAACACACCTCCTACAACATGGTTAAGAGTTCAAGATCACTGCCGCAGTCCTGACATTTGTTATCGTTATTTTTGTCTCCCGAATTACTCGCACGGGAACCGCTGGTAATAACGAAGGTCTTACTTTCGTCAGGGTCCTGTACCTTACCGCATTTAACACATTTACTCAACATGATACTACCTCCTAATAATCAAGATAATCCACCCCTTCTACGAGGTGGGGTCGAGAATCATACGATGCGGGCATCCGCACTCCACCGTAGTGGTAATGATTCCAATAGAAATCCACCATGTCCTGTGTCTTGAAGTTACGTCTTGCGTAAGACACAAGAGGGTCGGAGTGCATCAACCACACCTGTTCAACGAAATAAATGAACATGTTAGTTCACCTCCTTTCTTACGGAATGTACAACGCCATACCGAGCAGAAATCCACCTATCATAGCAGCGTAAAAGATTACAACATAGTATCCTCTTATCATGATATTCACCTCCTTCACGTTAAAGTGCGGTGAGGGATAATGTACTCCCCCACCACCTATGTTTATATGTTACCGATAATATTGTCGATGTCGAGAATAAAATCCTCTTCGTCAACAAAACGATGACAGGAATCCTCATCCGCATCACGATAAGTATCAGTAGGAATGCAGAAACGGATGTCACTGTCACTATCGCAGTCGTTTGCAAGACCGCAGAACGCACAAGTACCCATAATAACACCTCCTTTCTATGTTATATTCAATGCAAGTTTAAGTTCTTCAAAAGACTTGTACACAGGAGAAGTCCTATGTACTACCCATCCATGAATAGGACAGAACTGACCCACGTAGTAATTACCGAAGAACTGCACAACCCACTCCTGACGTGTACCCTTGCAATCAGAAGGACAATTACCACGCATCGGGTTAGTAATGTGACCAAGGAACCTAACCTTAATGTAATTAGGAAGACCATTTACTTTCATAATAACACCTCCTTTAGTAGTTTATTTTTATTACTCAACAAAGAGAACGACCATCGTCTGTCATTCCCTTTGGTGAGGGGGTCTACCATCGTCTCCTTGAACCATGTGTAGACCCCATCTAATTGTCATTTTGTACTACTTACCTTCCAATACACCACGAAAGGTCTGAAGTACGAATCCCGTTTTCTGCAACTGAGTGAACGGCATGTCAATGAACTCACCCTTGCGAGAATACGTGATGGGTTTCTCTTTGCACGCATCACATCGGGGATTAATTGCATTCATCTCTACTGCGTCCGTTACGGGTTGACTACACTTACGACATCTCACTACTGTTGTTGTTTCCATTACCATTCCTCCATTTCGTCTATTTCAGGTTCCGTTATCCCATCAGGGTCATAGAACCTGTCTTCATTGGACTCAGGAGTGGTACCTACACCACTCCCAACAAAATCGTCATACCCAAACATGTCATCCCAACCTTCCATTTACTACCACCTCCTTATTAGAATCCCATACCAACAAGAGGACCAACAAAGGATGCAGTCCCATCACCGTTATCTCTAACGGATACCTTTGATTCATCCTCTTCCTGTGGGGGTTCTACTCTACCTGCACAACCTTCGCATGCAGTTAACCCCCATTTCTCGTAAGACTTGCAGTAATCATTACACATGTTACATTCTCCTTTCTGTCAGGACTTGGGACCTGACTTGTGCATTAATAGGGGGATTACTCCCCCTACCCCTCTGCATTAGTCGGAATACTTAGTGATGATTCCGACCATTTCTTCAAATGATGTTGCAATCTCAGAATCTTGATTATTAGGATGAATAACCTCGACCCCTTCTCTACATCCGTACAGGTTAGGTACTATTGCAACATCCCCTACCATCAAACAACCTCTATCCTCTGTAAACGTAACAAATTCCATTGTACTACCTCCTTATATTAGTTTGATATTTATAATACTTCATGATTATCTATAGGTACCCCTATAATTTATATACACTACGAATATATCTACACTATATATAAGGTCCCAGTTACATACTCGGGCCGGATCGAACCTTATGACCACGGTATATACTAAACATAACAAGTACTTATATATCAAGACCTTACTATCAGTAAAGCAGAAATAATCTAGCAAATCCTTGTTTTTATTCTATAATATATATATGGGCCGATCGGCCCGGGAGGTGATAACTATGGAAAATGAAAAAGAAATTATGGAAGCGATGGAGAAACGACAGTTCGTAGGCAAGGATAAGAAAGAAGGAGATATGTGGGATACCTTAGCAGAACTCTTCGATGGATGTGGAGGCTGTCAGGGTTGCAATATAGAACAGGAGGGAGATCAATGTTGAAAAGATGGTTAGGATTTACTATATTAGTATTACTTATCATATTTAGTAATATAGTATTTGCTGATAAGGTAGTGGAAAGAGGTATAGAATACTGGACAGAAGCAGATAGCGACCTAACACCCAGCCAACTATCGGCCTGGATGGCCGTACAACCCATGAGGTTCGTTACAGGAGGTATAGAGGCAGGATTTGATCAAAAGCCCATAGAGTTCGGTATCTTCGATTTAAAAGCACCTGATAGTAATACACTACAAATAGGATTTGTACGAATATTGATGTATAGACATGAAGATAGAAATAAACCTTATACATTGGTAGGTTATACTATTAAGTACGTAAATAATATACAAGTATCCTATAAATATCATATGGGTAAGAAAAAGTACATGTTATACGATTACACTAATAGTAAATTTGAACATGAAAAATCAATAAAACCAGAGGAGATTCCCATCATACCTAAAGGTAAAGGCGTACACGCCTAATAGTACGTAACCTACACGGGGGGATACTCACTCCCCCCGAAAAAAATTTTCGGAGCTCTAAAAACCTTACGACCATCCTAACACAATTCTAATCTAGCAAAACCCGAAAAATATACTATAATATCTAAATTTACTAGGGGCGTATGCCCCTAAAATTATAATAGGAGGATATTATGGTAAAGAAAGCTCTATTAGGTATTATGTTGTTGGTGTTCAGTGCTAGTACGGCGTTGGCGGGTAGTATTTCAATAAAGGGATCGACTACCGTACTACCGATCGCTCAGAAAACGGCTGAGGCGTACATGAAGTTAAATCCTGACATTAAGATGACGATTTCAGGTGGTGGTAGCGGTAATGGTATTAAAGCTTTGATAGACGGTACTACCGACATAGCGGACAGCTCTAGGTTTATTAAGAGTAAAGAAGTGGCGCTGGCGGTTAAGAACGGTAGATACCCCGTCCCATTTGCAGTAGCTTATGATTGTATTGTACCTGTTGTACACCCCAGTAATAAGGTAAAGGATATATCTTTGGAGCAGTTGAAGCTGATATATCAGGGAAAGATTAAGAATTGGAAGGAATTAGGCGGCGTAGATAAGAAAATTGTGGTGGTTTCTCGTGATACTAGCTCAGGAACCTATGAGGTATGGGCTAAGAAGGTAATGAAGAAAACAAGAGTATATCCAGGCGCTTTGGTGCAGGCATCTAATGGGTCGATTGTTCAGGTGGTTTCGAACAATAAGTATGCCATTGGATATATAGGTATTGGATATCTTGATGAAACTACCAAGCCTTTGACTGTAAATGGTATTGTTGGATCTGTTAGTACTACATTGGATGGTACCTTTCCTATTAGTAGACCTTTGTTTATGTTTACCAGTGGTTGGCCCACGGGCGACACGTTGAATTTTATAAACTTTGTTTTACATCCTGAAAAAGGACAGAAACTAGTGAAAGAATCTGGTTTTGTACCACTATTTTAATGAAATGTTAC
>JASFHE010000454.1:0-5674 GCA_050123415.1 Desulfobacteraceae bacterium
GCCTGTAAATATGATCAATATTCACTGGGGAATGAACTTTGACAATATAGAGGCTGTGTTAATCCGGGCAAAGAAAAAACTCAATCCTGTGATGGAGCCCCTTCTCAAAGGTAGAAATGCATTTCCTCTCCTGAATAACCTCTGGGAAATGACCTGGTCTGTTTTGCTATTCTGGTTGATCCCGCTATTTCCTGTTCTTTACCTTCTCATTGGAAAACTGTATATGGCTAAACTTATGTTCGCCGATAATCGATGTAATGGCTGCGGAGTATGTGCCAGATACTGCCCTAACCAGGCTATTTCAATGAAACAAATCGGCAGTAAAACTCACCCTTTTTGGACATACCACTGTGAAGCCTGCATGCGGTGCATGGCATTTTGTAAAAAAGAAGCAATAATCGCTGGTCACTCCTGGGGAGTAATACTTTATTACATAACATCAATACCCTTGTTCACCTTTTTTCTGCACAAAGCCAATCTGTTCAATTCAATAATACAGGGGATTGATAACTATTTGATGAAACAACTCGTTGAAATAATTTATATTATCCCGGCATTAATTATCTCATACTGGATATTCTGGCTGCTGGTCCGGCTCCCATTTATTAATACACTGTTTGCATACACCTCTTTCACAAGATATTTCCGCCGCTACCATGAACCGGAGACCCGTCTTAAGGATCTTATGAAAAAGGAATAAAATCTGCAGGAGCTAACAGGACAACATATAGCCACCGTCAATAACCATTATTGCACCTGTAACCTGAGCAGAGGCAGGTGAAGCGAGATAAACTGCCATTGCACCTACTTCGATGGGTTCACCAAACCGCCTGGCAGGCATCTGGTTAATAATATAAGACATCTCTTCTTCGGGAATGAATTTTGAAAGTTCGGAATTTGTAAAACCGGGTGCAATGGCATTTACACGGATATCGTACTTGCCAAGTTCTACTGCCATGCATCGTGTAAAGTGATTGGCCGCAGCCTTGGCACTGTGGTATGGGCTCATTGGTTGCGTTTTATTGACGATAAATGCTGCATTGGATGTAATATTGATAATCGATCCACCCTTTCCCGCATCGCGCATTCGCTTTCCTACTTCATAGGTCATATGCACTGTACCGTTCAGGTCGGTATTAACCACATTATACCAGTCGGTCAGATCCTCATCCATATTCAAAAGCTCATTAAAGCAGGATATTCCGGCATTATTTACTAATATGTCAAAATTCCCGAATGATTCATATCCTTCTTCCACAGCTTTGCGTACGCTCTTTATATCCGAGATATCACAGGAGAAACTTTCATATCTTCCTCCGTTAGGCTCAAGTTCGGCAATAGCCTCCTTTGCTTTAACAGCGTCGCGGCAGAAAATGGCAATGTTAGCACCGTTTTGTGCCATTGCTACTGCTATTCCCAGCCCAAGCCCCCTATTTCCTCCAGTTACAAGAGCGTTCTTCCCACCGAGCTCAAAGGCGTTTTTCATACTCTTAATCGGCTTAATCATTTTTGTCTCCTTTTCCTGTTGTGTATATCATGTAGAAGAATTTAATATATTTATATAATAGAGAATTCACTTTTTTACAAAGAAACGGTAAAAACAAAAAAATATTAACCGTTTTGATATGATCTTATTTCCTGTTTTTATTAAACCTTCGCAAGCGCTGCCTTTACTCTTTCAGGAGTCATTGGCATTTCAAAAAGTCTTGCCCCTGTAACAATCAAAGACGTCTGACGCCCGGATTTGCTTTCAAACACCGCACCCTTTACAGCTCCGTTTGAATCGATAATGGCATCCACACCCCCGCAGTCAAGAAACGCATCCAGGTTTGATTCCAGCACCATTTCTACCAGCACGTATTAAAATGCCTCGGGATCTATTGTCGGATATACAGGAGCCTTGTTGCGTTCAATAATGCCGGACTTTATGGAGGACTTCAAGCTCTCTTTGCCATGGGTTTCGGCTCGGCAGCCAGGAGTGAACTCAATGGGGTCATGGAACCGGCCAATAAAAGTCCTCCTGCGGCAACAGACAGCATCATCTCTCTTCGTGATATCTTCTTTGCCCTATTTTCCTCCGTCCTTACTGTCAGGCCTTTACCTCCTCCCTTTTCAGCTTATTGGCTGCCATTATTTTTGCTACATTCTTATCGTTTAATTTATAGAAAGACATGAGTATGACACAAACCAGTCCGCATCCTGCAGGTATGTAACAAATGATATCCATAAGTTTGCCTGCCATCGCCGCAGTCATCTCCGTATTTGCAACATAACCTATAAATTCCAGCCCGAATCCTCCCAAAGCGACAGCAAGGGATGAGGCTATTTTAATAGGAATGGTAAACATGGACATAGTAAAAGCGCTCGCATCTTTTCCGGTTTTATAATAGCCGTATTCGGCCGCATCCATATACATTGCCTGGCGCATCGGTCCGGCAACACCCAGTAAAAGGGATCCGGAGCATATAATTGCTGTAAAATGATACACGCTTGACATGCCAAATACCCGTAACAGGAAATATGCTGCTGATCCCCATGCCATGGCAAAAAGATATGTTTTTTTCTTTCCAAGAAGGTTAATAAAAAAAGGTGCGTACAATGCAGTTACAAAACTGAGAAGAGTTGTGCAAGAAGAGTGAACAGTCATCCACATTTCATTATGGGCTATGTACTTCAGATAGTAAATCGCCATATTCAGCATGCTGAATATACCTAACTGTGAGAAGCAGTCCGCAGCCATTAAAAGTAAAAGCTGTGAGTTTGTCAGAAGCTGGACAAATATTTCAATCATGGTAATTTTGTTTGGAGGACCCTGGTTCCTGCCCGGACTGGATGTTTCATAACCCCTTGTCTGATAAAAAAGATTCCAGTAACCGAACATCTGGAAAAAGCCAAGTAATGCAACAGTATAAAAATAACCCATTGTAGGACTGCCGCCCTTTAAATAGGTCAGAAGAGGAATAATTACCAGACTGAAAAAAAGCGAGCTTGCCATACCGAACTGGATATTCCTTACAGATATCCTCATCCTCTCCTGTACATCTGTTGTTAGTACCGATATGAAACCAAGATGAGAGTTAAATGCAAAATTGAGACTCACATGACCTATTACGTATGCCGCTGCCAAGTATACCATTTTTGTGACGTAGCTTAACGGCAGGTTTGTAAAGGAGAGAGTAAAAAATATGAATGTGGTGACCGGTATAAAAAGGAACCATGACCTGAACTGCCCCCATCGCATCCTTACCTTCTGGATCATACTGCCTGACACAAAAATCGAGATGGTATCCAGGGTTCCCGCGATACCCATGATAATGCCCAGATCCATGGGAGATATCCCTGCAACATCTGTCATGAATATGGAATAATAAGTCATTCCAAGATTCATCATCAATGAGAGAGAAAAATTAGCGTAACCGTAACTATTAATAACCAAACCGGGTAGTCTTTTTTCCACTTTATAATTCTCCTTTAAACAAGATTAATCAGCACTTCGTCTTCACCAGTCTCCACAGTAACACCCATTCATCAGTCAATTAATAAATGGCTTTAAAGGAGTAGCACGCTAAAGGAAAGAAAGCAATAAAGTTTGTCAGGCGGAACAAAAATTGGAACTTATTTCTCAAATTAAAGGGTTTTATATTCCCGTTTTCAATTCGGTACCTTCCGCCGGTAGTATCTGCCCCTGAGTTACAGTAATCCACCCATCCGGCCGCAGAATGGGCATCACCGAAACCGGTGTTTGCAGCTATCATGTGCTCTGTATTGCTCTCGCGGCAAAAGATAATAAATTCGTCAATTCCAAAATCGTTATGCTCAACGCCGGTCCATGCAGGATTTTTTCTGGGGGGCCTCCGGTATGAAGCGATATATATGCCCCTAAGGTAACTATACGGTTGATGTCCCCGGTGACTGGCATTCTTCTGCACAGGATAATGAGTATGGTAGAGCATATCAATTCAGGACACAAAAGAATGGTCTGGCCGCGAACTTCTACTCACGGCAATACAGCCCACTCACCCTTGAAAAGTGGTGTGATAATGATGTCAGTTTCAATACCAATGCCGGATTCACAATACTAGGTAAATCCGAAACTTTTATAAATGGAAGAAAGGCATTGATGTATGACTTCGGCCAGGACACCACCAGTTTCCGTAATTATTATTTCAAAGAAGGGCATTATATATATTCGATGCAGTTCTATGCATTTAACACAGATGGTTTACCTGCTGACAGGTTAGAAGAATCCGAAAGGGTGATGAAAAGTATTAATATACTTAAATAGACGGAGTAAAAAATTGACTATCTCTCGTTCCCACGGGGACCGTGGGAACGAGTGTTTCACGACGCTCTGCGTCACCATCTTCTATTTGCAGCGATTTTAGCCAGTTATCATTAATGATATATTTTGTTGACCAGTGCAAAAATATATCAATTTTAAGGAGTGTTACATGTTACATAAAAATCAGATTATTCGATTTTTACCCCTTGGAGCTGGCCCTCCTCTTACCATCAACTCCCGGCAGACGGTGTCCACCGGACAGCATCCACTACGACAAAATCGCCATCGGTTTTATTAGAGATAGTCACTGTTGCTCTCCCTTCAGGGAGGTAAAAACTCCCTGCCAGGTTCCAGCCCATGGCCGCCGCCTTTGAATCGAATTTTATATCATGTTTATCCCCGTTATTATCGGTTACAACCAGATAATAGGTGCCCCATTCCCTGCGCTGCATGATGTTCGGCTTATAGGGCAAAAATATTTCCAGGTCCCATTGACCGTCTTTGTTAATATCTGCCTCAATCACTGCTTTTTTATCACCATCCCCCTCTCCTACCACAGCAAAAGTCTGACGATATTTTCCGTAGCTGCTTGTATACAGTACACGCGACCAGGCTTCCGGTACCCTGTAGTATGGCGTCAAAGGAAGGCCCTGATCAAGATTCTCTTTCTTTTTATCCCGGCCAATGAGTCGTATCCCATTGTCTTTTTGCTCTTTAATTATACTAAAACCCGGGTCCAGATCATCCACGACTATTGATGTTTCTTCAGGGATGGCATAGGGTAGTTTTTCAGTGCCTTCAATCGGGTTTTCATTTTTTATCACTTGAGCATCTTTTCTATCGACCGGTAAAAAGATGGCAGTCCTGTTAAGGGAAAGATATGGTTCCAGAAATATGGACGCGGGCGGAGAGGATACTATTGTACCATATTGAACAGTACTTTTTCCCGGTATGCGAACAGGATTGCTTTTTGAGTTATCCGCCTTTCCTCCTTCTCTCGAGTAATAATATATAAAGCGAAAAAATCCCGGGGCCGGTTCATCGTTTCGAATTTTTAAAAGCACCTGATAGCGAGGATTTCCATCTTCGAAATCGGCAATTCTGTATATCTTCGCCTTTTCACAGACAAACCCCGGCAGGTCGGTACTCCCCAGCCAGTCGCCTAAAATTTCTTCAAGATCATACCCCAGTGTTTTTCCTGCATTCACAACATCCATGAGAGTAAAAGACCGGCCTTTGCCGGTCTCACGGACAGAGGCCAACAATTGCCCTGTTTTTTCCGGTCCGAGTGTATCAAGCATGATCTTTGCTATTGCATTGGCTTTCAGGGTCAGGACATCGACAGTAAGGGCAGGATCTTCCCATGGATCCATTTTTTCTAAAGACACGTCA
>JASFHE010000455.1:0-5666 GCA_050123415.1 Desulfobacteraceae bacterium
AGGTATATATGGGTATTAGATATAGGACGGCCCAATGGTATAGATTTGCTGTTTCCTTTTACCCTCTTTATTTCGTGGGTTATGGCAAAGGTCGTTGTCTCGGTTGGTCCATAGCAATGAATCAAATGTTGTGGAGTCCCTTCCTCTATTAATCGCATGAATGCGTCAGGATCATGTTTTTCTCCGCCTGTCAGGAGATAACGTAAACGGGATAACGCATAGGGAATTTGATTTGTGTATTGATTAAATATTGCTGTTGTAACAAATAACATTGTAATCTGATGCTGAATAAGTATCTTAGCAAATAGCTGTGGATCAAGAAGGTCCTCCTGGCTAATGACAGCCACGCATCCGCCATTGACCAACGTCCCCCATACCTCCATAGTAGTGGCATCAAAGGCAGGATTAGCGGCAAACGCTACATTATCGTCTTCCTTAAAATTCGCATACCCATTGTTAACCGCTAATCTTCCGATGGCTTGATGGGAGATAACTACACCTTTTGGCTCTCCTGTTGAGCCTGAGGTATACATTACATAGGCAGATGATTCTCCTCCAAGGTATATGGCAGAGTTATATGATTTTCGAGACAGCCATTTTTTATTATCGATATCAAGCCATGGGATATTTAATTCCGGATCACTTATTCTGCCAATTATCAATCGAGTCGAACAATCGGAAAGCATAAAAGATAATCTTTCAACAGGATGCTCAGGATCAACAGGGACATATATACCACCGCATTTAAGTACTGCTATTTCAGATATTACCAATTCAATAGAGCGTGAAAGGGTTAAACCCACACAATCACCCGGATTTACTCCTTCCCTGATCAGATAATTAGCCAGTTGATTAGCTCTTATGTTTATTTCCCTATAACTTATTCGTTCATCCTCAAACACTATCGCTATAGTATCCGGTGTCTTCTCTACCTGTTCCTCAAATAACTCGTGGATACATTTATCTCTTGGATATTCCGCCTTTGTATCGTTCCAGTCATATAATACCTGATTTAATTCAGTAGAACTGAGTAGTTCCAATTGATATATCCGTTGATTATCATTCCTCACCATTGACTGAAGCAGAGTCTTAAAATATTCAATATAACGTTCAATGCTGTCTTTTTCAAAAAGTGCAGTAGCATAGTTTAATGAACCTACAATTTCATCGCCTAACTCCTGTAAAGATAAGCTTAAGTCAAACTGGGCCGTTGCCTGATGAGAATCTATTAATTCGAAAGTTAACCATTCCATGTCCATACGTCCAAGTGGAGTATTCTGCCATGCGAATATCACCTGAAACAATGGGCTGTATGAAAGACTGCGCTCAGGTTGAAGTTCTTCCACCAGTTGCTCAAAGGGGAGATCCTGATGTTTCTGGGCTGACAAAGTTGCCTCCCTTACACTCTCCATCAACTCGGATATTGTGGGGGCATCAGAAAGATCAAATCGGAGAACCAGAGTGTTGACAAAAAAGCCTATCAATGGCTCTATCTCGGGACGAGTTCGATTTGCTACAGGCGTACCGACAACCAGGTCTTCCTGTCCGCTCAACCTTGAAAGGAGGATAGCCCACCCTGTCATCAGGCTCATAAACATGGTAGCCCCGTGCCTTCGGCTGAATTCTTTCAATCCCCTTGTAAGATCAATGTCAAAATGTATACCTATACTCGCACCAGAATAGTCCTGTACAGCCGGTCGAGGTTTATCAGCAGGCAGTTCCAGCAGCTCCGGCGCTCCGGACAGATTTGTTCTCCAGTAATTTAGCTGTTCCTCTAATATCTCGTCTTTAAACCAGTTACGCTGCCACAGGGCGTAATCAGCGTATTGTATCGATAACTCAGACAAAGGATCCGGGTTTCCATGGTCGAATGCCTGGTATAATGCACTCAGCTCATTCATGAATATCCCCATTGACCAGCCATCAGATACAATGTGGTGCATTGTTAAAAGAAATATATGTTCCTCTTCAGTTTTCTTTAATAGCTGACCGCGTATCAGAGGACCGGCAGATATATCAAAGGGCTCAGACACTTCTTTTTCGATTATATTTCTGACTTCGATTTCACTGCGATCACTTATATCATTCTCCTCAAGGGCAAACCCGATTTGTGCTGGACCTACCTTCTGTACAGGCATACCATCTGCCAAATCAAACGTAGTCCTGAGTACTTCATGTCGTTCCACAATACGATCAAGGGCGTCACACAATGCACTCCGGTTCAGAGCTCCTATTATCTTGAAACTAAAGAGTATATAATAGGCCTGACTGGCTTTCTCTCCCAATTGATCTATAAACCACAAGCGCTGCTGGGCAAAAGATAAAGGAAGATTGCTGTCTCTGGATACGGATGTAATCAGCCCACCCACAAAACTAACCTCTTTTTTAGTCTTTCTTAAATATTGGATAATTTCATCTTTATTATCATGTAACTGGGATTTTGTTTCTTTTGTTAATGTACCTTTTGGAGCTTCATATCGTAGCTTGCCGTCTCTAATAAAAAGTTTTATTCCTAATCCACGAATTTCAAGTAATATATTTTCGAGATCACTCATATTTCATCTTCCTCACTATTATCCAATCCAGCTAATTTAATATGTTCTTCGCCTGGCTTCCTCATATTTTTCTCAACATCCGAAATAGTCAATTTAACAATAGACATTTCAATTAAATTCTTTGACTGAATATAATTATTTTTAATATCCTAGAAACATCGCAACTAAAAAATATTCTTTCATGTTAACCTCAGTTGCATATGCAATTAAATTAAGAGGTATTTATTAGGTATGCCTTTAGTATTTATTTTATTTTTTCTAACTCACTACTTATATGCCTCAGTGTCGATTGAGTTATGGTTTGTCGCAGATGATGTGGACCTACTTTAATTAACTAATCGAGCTGATTTTGCTACGCCTATGTTGTTTACTGTCCCTTCTTTAGCCAGAGAATTCGGTATTGCAAATCACCTTTGGTCATAGCGTCGTATATGTTGCTATCAGGAGTCGCAAGGAAGTTACACATCAATGTGTTATCGTTTTTCGAAGAGAACGCTGCCATATGCGTGCGCGCAATCTGGTCGCAGGAGAGCAGAACGTTCTCTGTGATGTCACGGTCGTGCATAATTGAGAACCCAAGATGTTTGAGAGTTTGACGTCCGGACTTCCATGCATCGATTGGAAGTAAATCGGTGTAAAGAAACCATCCGGCTTTACGTAAAACCCGGCTGACTTCCGCATAGAAAAGTTCAATCGATGAGTAGGTATGGGATGACTCTATATTGCAGACCACATCGAATATCTCGTCGACGAACGCTAAAGCCTCTGCGTCGCCTTCGTGAAAGGCAAAGATGCGGTCGGTATGGGTTCGCCTACAGAAGGCTATAGCTTCGGCTGAAAGATCGACTCCCGTCAGGCTCCGTGGCCCAAAGAAGGTTTTAATAGTTGCGAGCCCTCCACCGCGACCACAGCCCACATCGAGCAAGTCCTTTCCTTTCAGGTCTCTGTCGCCTATGAGTTCGAGGACCAGCTTCACACAATTGCGGTTGAGATAACGCACAGGCAGAGGAATGGGGCTGAACTGCGGTGCCTCGTTGGCTGCATAGCCGTAATTCAGAAACACAGAAAAAGTACCGTATACAGTGCTGTCGAGCTGTTGGCTGATATTATTGTAGAACTTCCGTAGTTCTAGTTTTGGTGATCTTCTTTCATTCGGTTCGTCTGGAACCTCAGTCAAGACCCGCCGTAAACTTTCTGATTGCATGATTTGCATTTGCCTGTTTTCATCCAAGTTCATATCTATGTGTTGCTTCTTTGAACGCTCCATTAAGTTTTTCCTCCATTATGCATAATTTTACAATTCTCCCTCTTCTCTATCGATAAGCTTTGATTCCTCATCAACCATATCTTCATCTAATATCCAAAGATACTTTTCAATTTCTGAGGCTAGATACCTTAATGTACTATTCTCAAATACACAATTTATTGGGATGTTAATGCCATGACTTTCTTTAAAAATATTAATTATCTGAACAGCCAATAATGAATCTCCCCCCAAGTCAAAAAAATCATCTTCTGAGCCAACCTTTTGTATTCCAAGTAAATTCTGCCAAACATTGGCGACTATTTTCTCCATTTCACTTATTGGTTCAATATATGGGACAGATAGCTCAGGCCTTGAATGTTTCTGGAGATAGATCTCTTTGTTATTAGGTTTTTTTAACTTTTGTTTATGATCAAGTTTAACCCATTGACTATATCTATGCTGCAAATCTCCTGTTGATACAATTAGTTGATCAAAATAATTAGACAGCAAAATATTATCAATTACCTTTATGCCTTCTTTGGCTGTCATTGTTAATTCTTCTATTTTTGATGTAGGTTTTGTTTGTTCTTTTATTTCCTCAATATTAAATAACCACCCATCAAAATTAACGCCTATCCAAAGTTGCTTAGATGTACGATTATATTTACGCACAAAAGAATCCATGAAAAGATTCGATGCTGAATACGCAGAATAACCGATACCTCCTAAAATTGACGATAATGATGAAAACAAAAAACAAAAATCATATTTTCGGTTCTTCAATATCTCTTCAAGAATTAAAGTCCCTTTTATTTTTGGTTCGTAATGATTTTCAAAATCTTCTTTTCTAATGTCATAGATGGTTTTAAATGCTTCATTATTGACTATTCCTGCAGCATGAAATACTCCATCAATATGACCGAAACGTTCCTCTACCTGTAAGAACAATTTCTCCATTTCATGTATGTTTGCAATATCAGCGTTGGCTACCATCACTTCCGAGCCAAGATCTTCGATTCTCTGGAGCTTCTGTATCTTTCGAGTGATATTATCACCTGACTTATGGGTGCTTAACCAGGTATCCCATTCTGCTTTTTCTGGGAATGATGATCGTCCTGTTAAAACAATCCTTATTTCTAATGTGTTGGCTAAATACTCAGCAAGCTCAAGGCCAATATTACCCAAACCACCGGTGATTAAGTAGACACCTTTCTCTTTTATTCGATACCTTCCGGCAGTTTTCTTTACGTGGACCGACCTAATATTGCGTACCCTACGCTTCTCCTTGCGATAGGCAATAATGGGATCATCTGTTTTTGATTTTATTTCCAATAGAAGATTTTCTATAATCTTCTTTCTAGAGTCATCTTCAGCAAGATCAATATCAATACTTCGACATTCGATACCCTGGCATTCCTGTGGAATTACAGTTATCGGCCCCAATAAGGTTGCTTTCTCAGGATATAGCTCCTCTTCTCCGGTAACCTCCTGCATATTATTTGATATAATATCAATCTGCATATTTTCAGAAAAATCCATTTTATTCAGCGCCTGCGTTAAATATAACACGCTATAACACCCTAATTTTTGAGCCTTTTCAAACTCATTCTCATATGTATTACTGTTGTTTTGTTTATATACACTCCAAAGGTGAATGATTTTGGTAGGCGTTAAATTATTTGATTTTAATGTATCAAACAGAGAGTCATAATTTTCTCTTACTCCTGGATTAATACTAAATGTATGTTCATTTTTTGCTGTATATTGATCAGAAGCCTTAACAGTTATAACTCTCTGATTCTTTTCCTTAAGATTTTCTATAAGACCATCACCGATACCTAACTCATCTACAAATACAAGCCAGG
>JASFHE010000456.1:0-5653 GCA_050123415.1 Desulfobacteraceae bacterium
TAGATGAAGGTAAACTGTATTTAGATCCTTTTTACCACTTTAAAACGGGATCGAATACTTTAGATTGAAAAAGTAGTAATAGTATTAAAGTATTACCAGATAAAGTCGATATTGTAATATAGACTTATTATAGTTGAAACGGAGCAGAAACGAGACTATCCATCCGCCTGAGATCCATATCGGCACCCTCTGATTAAATGCGCTAAAAGAAAGAGCCGATCACGCATAATTCGTTATTGTAAATCCATTGTTCTGCGAACCACTCAAATATCTTCTAACATTTTATAATTAGGAGAGTATTATAATTTTTATGAAAAAACATTTTTCCATTGCCCAAAAAATATGGTTCAGTTTCAGCATACTTTTTTTGGGATATTTATTTACCATGGTATTAGGATTTTATTTGGGGCTACAAAATGAATCCCGTCTTTTGGGAGTATCGGAACAAAGGTTTCCATTGTCCCAGAAAAGTGAAGTTGCACTCTCTAAATTCAGGGAGATGATGCGCTTTTACTCCGATGGTGTTATGACTGGTGACACGGAACTGATTAAAAACGCTGGGAGTGTAGCTGAGACGGTTTTTCAGGCTTTACAGGATATGGCAATATATAAGCCAAAACAGGAAAAAATACACAATGATATTCTTGAAACATCTGAAAGTTTAAAAAAGTTTTCCGGCAGAGCTGAAAAGGTATATCTGGAACTGTGTAAAAATACTGAAAACAGTGAAATAACTGAATCATTAACAGAAGAAAGCAGGATTCTTGCCAATTGGTCTGAGACTATTAAAGAAAAGTTGGAAGGTTATACCACCCGGTTTTCGCAAGATCTTAAAAACGAAATCGCCGATGTCAGACATACAAGCCGTCATCAGCGTTTCACCAATCTGTTTCTGTTTATCGCTGTTGGCATATGTGCCATTATTCTGATCGCACTGGTTATTGCACGTTCCATTGTAAAACCGCTTCAAAAAACCTTTATGCTGGAAGCAGTGACCGAACAGTTCAACGATGGTATTGCCGTTACAGATCTAAATGGCAGGATTATCTTTGCCAACCGGGCCTGGGAAGAGATGCATGGATTTGTACGGGAAGAGTTGATAGGCGAAATTATGAATCGGTTCCATACGCCGGATCAAATGCAAAATGAATTTATGCCGGTCTATCAAACAGCACAAAAAGAGGGATTGGGTGTTGGCGAAATATGGCATCAACATAAAGATGGTCGAGTGATTCCAACATTTACATCAATTTCACGGATTACTGATGAGCAGGGTAGAGTATTTGGCCATGTTCATTCGACCAAAGATGTAACAGTACAAAAGCTTCATGAAAAGGAGTTGGAAGAGGCGAAAAAAGAGGCAGACGCTGCCAACGCCGCAAAGAGTGTTTTTCTTGCCAATATGAGTCATGAAATTCGTACTCCTTTAAATGGTGTTATGGGAGTACTGAACCTATTATTAGATACAGAGCTTAATAATGAACAAATGAATCTGGTTCAAACCGGAAAAACCAGCGCAGACAACCTGCTTACTGTTATTTCCGACATTCTTGATTTTTCAAAAATCGAAGCCGGCAAACTGGATATAGAGACGATTGATTTTAATCTTCGTAACACCATTGAGGAGGTCGTGGAACTTCCCGCCATGCAAGCCCATGGCAAGGGACTTGAGTTTGCATATACAATTAACAGTGGTGTCCCATCTCTGATCCAGGGCGACCCGGTACGAATTAGACAAATCATCTTAAATCTGACTAATAATGCGATTAAATTTACGCAGCATGGTGAAATTATTTTACGAGTCAGCTTATTAAGTGAGACCGACCGGGATGTTAAACTAAAATTTGAAGTGACTGACACCGGAATAGGCATTCCCGAAGATAAACTGGATCATGTTTTTAAAGAGTTTCAGCAGAGTGACACCTCCACAACACGGATGTATGGAGGAACTGGTTTGGGACTAAGCATATCGAAAAAACTGGCTGAAATGATGAATGGGGAAATCGGTGTTACGAGTACAGATGGTAAAGGTTCCACATTCTGGTTCACTGCTCTTTTTAACAAGCAGCCCCGCTCGGAAATGGCATTAACCACACTACCGGAGTCGGTAGCTGATAAACGCTTTTTGCTTGTAGATGATAATAAAACAAACCTCGAAATACTCAGCGGTTATCTTTCTGCCTGGGGATGCTCATTTGACATGGCCCTATCCGGAGAAATGGCATTGACATTGATGAATGCTGTGGGAAAAGTAAATGCACCCTTTGATGTTGTTATCATCGATATGCTTATGCCCGGTATGGACGGAGCAGAACTGGGACAACGGATTAAAAATGATCCTGATTTTAAGGACACTAAGCTTGTAATGCTCACATCTATGGGACTACGGGGTGATGCCACTCGGATGAAGGAGATTGGCTTTTCGGTTTATTTGACCAAACCCATCAGACGCTCGCAACTGTTTAACTCCCTGATAGCGCTGTTCAGTCAGGGACAGCCTATCGAAGGATATAAGAAGGCTGCTTTAATTACCAGGCATACACTTTCGGAGCAGGAAAGAACTAATATCAATATACTACTGGCTGAAGATAATGTTGTAAACCAAAAACTGGTATTGCTCATGATCCAAAAATTCGGATTTAAAGCGGACGCCGTATCGACAGGTAAAGAGGTTTTGGAAAGACTCAGTTCTTTTGATTATAACCTTGTGCTAATGGACGTCAACATGCCTGAAATGGATGGAATTGAAGCCACCAGACATATAAGAGGCCGTGAAACCAGGGTACGTAATCACGAATTGCCTATCATTGCTTTAACAGCAAACGCCATGAAAGGTGATAAAGAGATTTGTTTTGAAGCGGGTATGAATGATTATGTGACGAAACCCATTGATCCTCAGGAATTACTGGATGCAATAGAAAGAAACATAAAAACTGTTTGAAAGAATAAAGGTGACAACATTTTTATCCATGATATTCTGATGCAAAATTTAGGTAATACATCACAATGTGTTAAGGTATTTAATTGCCGGTTTAATATTTGGAGCCTCTGATTATTGTATTAAGATAGCTAAATATCTCTCAGAGAGAAATATTACTAAACTTTAAATTTATTTACCATATCATTCAGTTCTTCAGCCAGACTCCTCAATTGATCCGCGCTTAGGCTAACCTGGGCGCTGCTATTGGATATCTCCGCTGAGGATTGAGTACAGTCAGTTACCTCCCGCGCAATATCTCTGGAAACAACAGTACTCTCCGAAACATTTTCATTCACTTCCTGAATTCCCTGGGATGCCTGTGAAACATTACCGGCTATCTCATTTGTCGTTACTGATTGCTCTTCAACTGCTGTGGCGATTGTTGCTACTATCTCATTAACGTCATTAATAACCTTGAGTATCTCTTCAATCTCGGTTACAGTTCCTGTTGTTGATTTCTGGATTCCCTCTATCTGCCCTTTTATCTGCTGTGTTGCTTCCGCTGTCTGCTTTGCGAGATCCTTTATCTCATTTGCCACTACGGCAAATCCTTTTCCGGCTTCCCCTGCTCTCGCTGATTCAATTGTGGCATTAAGAGCAAGAAGGTTTGTCTGTTCAGATATCTCTGAAATAGTCTCTGTAACTTTTCCAATCTCCTGGGCTGCCTTTCCTAACTCATCAATCTGAATCGAAACACGATGCGCCTTGTCAACTGATTCTCCTGTGATAGTACGGGCCTTTTCCGAGTTCTGTGCGATTTCATTGATTGTTGATGTCATCTCCTCTGTTGAATTCGCCACGATACCTATGTTTGTAGATGCTTCCTCCATGGCGGCGGCTACAGAGTCCATGTTTACGCTCATTTGCTCACTTGCGGTTGCAACGGATTTAGCTTTCAAAGACATCTGATCCGCTCCGGCGGACATCTGGCCGGAAAGTCCGGATAGTTCGGTTGATGCTTGATTGAGTGTCTCCGCATTTCTGACAATATTCCGGATCATGGTTTGCAGCTTTTCAAGAAAAAGATTGAACCATCGAACAAGGTCACCAATTTCGTCATTTGATTTAATCTGAAGCCGCAAAGTTAAATCACCACCGCCTTCGGCCATATCCTTAATCATTAAAACGGTATCATTTATGGGTTTGCTGATAAATCGTCTGGTTATAATGGAAATCACCAGGGTGGCGAATAAAAGCACACCAAAAAAAACAAACAGATTTATATAACGCAAGCGCCGGGTGCTGTCACTGATGTTATGCAGGGCTTTTTTGAGGTCTTGGGCCATTGTGCTCTTCAGATTAGTGAGGTCATCTTCAATAAGAGGAGTCTCTTTACCAAGCTTGAGAGCTGTTTGTGTGATATTGTCATTGCTATCACCGTTGGCCATGCGAAGATAAATATCTTGAGCAGATGTGTGAAAGGATTTGTACTGTTTCAGGATTTTTTTAATCTCTTCTTTTCGGTCGGTACTGATCCCTTCAAGAGCAGTAATCATTGATAATACTTCGTTTAACTCCGCGCTTTTATTCCGGGCATTTTCAAGCACCTCCGTATCACCCATAAGTACGGCGTCATTGTACAATTTAATCTCTTCCCTGAATGCCGCCAGGGCATTTTGGCCGCTCATAGAGGCAGGAAACAGTGATTCGGAGACTGATAACAGACTTATCTCATTTCTTTGACCGAGTATAAATCCCACCGCCATTGTCGCGAAATAACCGAGGACAAGGATACTCAGACTTAACCAGATTTTTAATCCGATACTCAATTTAATTTTCATCAAATCTCTCCTTACTGATTCACTAACTGAAATTCTGTGGTTTTCCACTATGTTGACAGTGTAAGCAATTGAGAAGCTCCATTACTTACACTGTAACATGACCGACAAAAGCCGTCGGGATGCTATTAAAAGCTGAAGGTTACTTTTGCAATGAACATATCCCAGTTCTCGGTCCATCTGTTACCGTTAGCGTCCTCAGGATTATCGAAAGGAAACAGTAAGTTGGTTCCCTTCAAATCATGCCATTCCATTTTAAGGATCATATATTCATTTATATCGAATCTGGCGGTGAAAGTCATATCCTTCTGATATAATCTGCTTGGATTATTCATTATTCCGGCTTCATCCGGAGGTGGTTCGTCTAAGTCTGCTTTATTTGTTGACTCGCATTTTGCGTAATATGCACCAAAGGCAAACCAATCGGCAAAACGATAAGATAATGATACATAGTAGCCCTCCGATTCAATTAGACTGGGCACAGTGACCAGAGGTGTGACTGTTTGAAAATCCTTCTCAGTCTCCATATATTCTGCTGCGAGTACCAGGTCATTCCAGGTGTATTCTGCTGAATAGACCCTTTGTTCAAATTTTTTAAAAGTAAAAACTACAATATCTCCTGATGTGAATATGGGAGGAAAATCAGTCTTCGCATGGGATTGGGCTGTAAATGGCATATCGCCTATTGTTCCCGAAAGCCTTAATCCATCCAGCGGTGTATCCCAAACAAGGCTGGCGCTATATTTATAATCAACATTGATGGAGTCATTTTCCGTTATATCAATATTGCCAGCACTACCCCAAGTTTACCATGGGTAGTTGCAAATAAGTAATAAGATCAATATGATATCTTTACCAGACGATATTTATGGGCACTACAAATTTCAAGCATTGG
>JASFHE010000457.1:0-5627 GCA_050123415.1 Desulfobacteraceae bacterium
GGCAGCCTCATCGGGGCACTTGCAAACCGTACCAATGAAGAAAACCAGAAACTATATGACAGGATGGTTGACACCATGCTTAACAAACTGGGTTACTGTAACACATGTGCTCAAAAGACAATCGAATATTTCTGCACCCAGAATGATGAAAATTAATTAGCAATGCCCATCCAGAAAGTGGCAATTTCTGGATGGAGCTTTCAGCGGTCAGCTATCAGCCGTCAGCTAAATCTTTATTTTAAAAGCCTTTTGCTGAAAGCTGATCGCTGAGAGCTGACAGCTACCAAACAAAAACTATAGTTTCTGGATGGGCTAATTAGTAAACACTCTTTTTAAAACGGATAAACATGTCTGATAAAAAAGATAAATCCCAAAACATACAAAGGGAACAGGGCCTTTACGACAGGCATTACCTGCCGGACAAAATAAACGGCGGGGATGCGGCAGACAAACCCTTTGGAAAAGATTTTCGCCGAACCTTTTATGATTATTCTGACCTGATTTTTCTTCAGGAAAAGGCGCCCCTCAGCAGTAATTACACAACAAACCTGAGCACTATAGATGAACTTCTTGAACGTGACAAACAGCGAAGCGAAGACGGTTTTCCGAAGAAAATAAGGCTCGGAAGATTTGTAAAACCCGGACGTGGCGGCAAGAACAAAATTGTTGTGGTACCCTCCACGGTTGAAGAAAAATTTATTCATGATACCAGGCCACAGTCACAGGATCAGAAGGAAGGCAATTCAGGAGGATCAGGCGAAGGGGAAGAGGGAGAAGTCATAGGCGAGGAATCTGCTCATGAGGCAGAGGGGGGCAGCGGTACTGGTGCCGGTCAGGGAGAACCCGGCGAACATGAGATTGAGTCAAGTGCCTACGACCTTGGCAAAATCCTGACAGAAAAATTCCAGCTTCCGAATCTTCAGGAGAAGGGAAAAAAACGATCCCTTTCAAAATACACATACGACCTCACGGACAGGGCACAGGGAGCAGGTCAGATAATAGATAAGAAGGCCACACTAAAAAAGATACTCGAAACCAATATAAACCTGGACAGGGTTTCAACCGAGGGATTGATCGATCCGACCGAGCTTCTGGTCTCGCCCGGTGACAGGGTTTACCGGATACTGTCAAAGGAGAAAGATTATGAATCCCAGGCAATGGTCTTTCTGCTCAGGGATTATTCCGGTTCCATGAGCGGCGGCCCTACCGAAATGATCGTTAATCAGCATGTGCTTATATACAGCTGGCTGATTTACCAGTATGACAGACAGGTCGAAACACGTTTTATACTTCACGATGAAGAAGCAAAGGAAGTCCCTGATTTTTACACGTATTACAATTCAACCGTGGCGGGAGGAACCAGGGTTGCTTCCGCCTTCAGGCTGGTAAATGAGATTGTTGAAAAGGAGAACCTTGCAAGAGACTATAATATATATATTTTTCACGGTACTGATGGGGATGACTGGGATTCTGACGGGTCAAACACAATACCGGAAATCAGAAAGGCCCTGGCTTACAGCAGCAGGATAGGTATTACTGTCGCAAGGATGCCTTCCTATGGTGTTTATGCCTCAACAATTGAGAGGTACATGGCAAATTCCAAACTGTTAACCGAGTATCCAAAACATATCAGAATGGATACCATAAGTGAAAATGATTCCGAAGAAAGACTAATAAACGGAATAAAGAACCTGATCAGTTAAGAGAGTAGCTTAAATAAATGGAACTCATTGATCAACACACAAAAAAAATAATGGAAGGCTGCAAGGAAAGGGCAAGGGATGCAGGCCTGAGCTTTCAGGACGAAAGCCTAGAATATATTGTAACCAACCGGGACCTTATTGATCTAGGCCCCAAAAATATGATCCCTACCCTTTATGATTACTGGGTCCATGACATTGAAGTATTAAAAGAACGGGGAAGGTACGAGCTTTACCCGAATAATCCGTATGAGACAGTTATAAACACCCATCCTCCGATATCCTTCTACAATGACAATAATCCTGACTGGCTCAACGTCATGATCTTTTATCATGTCCTTGGTCATATAGATTTTTTCCAGAACAACATGCTCTTTAAACACACATGGGGCAGTGACTTTGAAGGTCAGGCCCTTTCCGACAAGCGCCTGATCGCCAGGCTCCGTTCGGAAAAGGGAAGGCAGGTCGATTATGTGATAGAATTCTCAAGGGGGATCGATAATCTTATAGGATATTATCCTGAACTGGCTGAAATCAACTTCCCGACCGAAATAAAGACATCAACGCGTCTTGATTATTATTTTGATATTTTTCTTCAGCAGAAAATCAAGGTCAGGTATCATGAATATCAAAAGGAGATTGACCGTTACAATTCAGTCCACAAAAAATTCCATGACATGGCCGAGTCCGTATTCTTTTCAGATATTCAGAAGAAGTACCCGGAATTCGAATCCCTCTATGAAAAACATAAACGTCTGCATTGCAGATCTCCAAAGGATCTGATGCAGTATATCCAGGAGAACTCCCGCTTTATTAAGAAGGATGAAAACAGATGGATCCAGAGCGTGATGCAGATCATCAGGAACACAAGTCTGTATTTTCAGCCCCAGATAAGGACAAAGATTCTTAATGAAGGATGGGCAAGCTACTGGCATGAAAAACTGTTTCTCATCGATGACAGGATAAAAGGCAATGAGGTATCTTTTGCACGGGTTAACGCAAAGGTCACCGCCCTGCCAAGGGTTGGCCTTAATCCCTATGCCCTTGGAATGAGACTTTTTTATCACATCGAAGAAATGGCAGATAAAGGGAAGATGTCTTTTGAATATTCAAAGCTGATGGATTCCAGAAAACGAAAAGAGTATGACAACAAAACAGGCAAAGGGAGAGACTTCATATTTAAGGTGAGAGAAAATTACAGTGATTTTATGTTCATAAATGATTTTGTTGACCAGGAGCTTATTGATAAACACCGAATATTCCTCGCGGGAAAACGACTGAATGAGAAAAAGGGAGTATATGAATATTATGTAAAAAGCCGAAAGGCATTTGACTATAAACAGATGATATTAAATTCTCTTTATCATCCGCCCATAATAAAAATCGATGAAGAAAAAACAAATAACGGATGTCTTTACCTGCGCCATACCTTTGAAGGGAAACCTCTGGTGAAGGAATATATTGAAAACACAATGATGGGAATAGAATATCTGTGGGGAGGGACTGTAAAGCTTGAAACCACGGAGCTTGAGGAAAAACCCAAGGTCCCTGCACAGTTTGTTTTCTATTATGCCCATCCCAACGTTCAGACTGATACTGAAAAGGAAAAGCATCAACATGTGGTGTACACCATGGAAAACAGAAAACTGACCAGGACTCCTATTCAGGAGAACAGCTAAAATGGAACACGTCAACAAGACTCTTAAAAATCTGTACCGGAGAATAAGTGAAAAGGATCAGCAGTCCGCGCTGTCATTCAATGAGTATATCAGCCTGGCTGCCGATCAGCCGGACATAATATTCAGGAATATTTTTCACCTGTTTTATGACATGATTCATACATACGTTGGTGAAGGATTTAACGAATATCCTGATGACCCTGAGACAATTCAATATGTAAACTATGACTGCAGCCAGTTATTTGAGGTTGATTCGGATCATCCTTTTTTTGCTGACAGACTCTTTGCCAACCGGCTTATCAACCTGGCCTCATCCGTTTACCATGGCAGCCAGCAGAACAGGATATATATCTTCGAAGGTCCCCATGGTTCCGGGAAAAGTACATTCCTGAACAATCTCCTTACAAAATTTGAAAAATTCACAAAGACTGCTGCCGGAGTAAGTTATGAAATAGTATGGAGACTCGATAAAGAAAAGCTCGGTCGCAGCGCAGAACAGGAAACTCACACAATTATAACCCAGTTGCGTTCTCTGGTTGACACTACCCAGGGGCCGGGAAGAATGGCAAGAGATAATATTCAGCTCGCGGAAAAAAACTATCTTGAAGTTCCCTGTCCCAGTCATGATCATCCACTGCTTTTAATTCCAAAAAGCAACAGACGCGAGATGTTTGAAAGCCTGATAAGAGATGATGATTTTAAAAAGAAGCTCTTTACAGAAAAAAAATATGAATGGATCTTCAGGGATAATCCATGCACTATATGCGTATCCCTTTATCAGACCCTCCTGGATAAACTGGACTCTCCGGCAGAGATATTTGATATGCTTTATGCTAAGAGATACCAGTTCAGCAGGAGACTGGGAGAAGGTATAAGTGTTTTTAATCCCGGAGACAAGTCCGTAAAGGCAAGAGTCATGACCAACCAGATCCTGCAGAATCAGCTGAATGGTCTGCTTAAGGACAGTAACCGTGTGAGATATCTTTATTCAAGGTATGCAAAAACCAACAACGGCATTTATGCACTGATGGACATAAAATCAAATAACAGGGAGAGGTTTACCAACCTTCACGGAATAATCAGCGAAGGAGTTCATAAGGTTGAAGACATGGAAGAGAATGTAAATTCCCTTTTCCTTGCCCTCATGAACCCTGAAGATTCGGACATGACCGATACACAGTCCTTTCTGGACAGGATTACCTATATCAAGGTCCCCTATGTGCTTGACTATAACACAGAAGTTAAAATCTACCTTAATGCCTTTGGTGAACAGATCAGAAAAGATTTTTTACCAAAGATACTCGAAAATTTCGCGAGGGTTATAATCGCCACCAGATTAAAACCCCGTTCCGAGGCGCTCATGGAATGGATAGCTGTCCCCGAAAACTACCAGTTATATTGCGACACTAACCTCCACCTGTTAAAAATGGAAATATACGCGGGAATTATTCCTCCATGGCTCAGGGAGGCAGACAGGAAAAATTTTAATGCCAGGAGAAGAAAACGAATTATCGCCGAATCCGAATATGAAGGTGATTCCGGGTTTTCGGGAAGAGATTCTCTTAAAATATTTAATGAATTCTATTCTGCCTATGGGAATAAAGACAAGCTTATTACAATGGGAATGATCTACAACTTCTTTAAAAAACACAACAGCAATCTTGTAAAATTCATTCCCTACGGATTTCTCGATTCACTTGTTCAGCTCTATGATTACATGGTGCTTCAGGAAGTAAAGGAGGCGCTCTACTATTACAACGAAGAACGTATTTCAAGGGATATACAGAATTACCTTTTTGCAATAAATTTTGACACGGGCGTTGTCGAAAAATGCATATACACAGGTGAAACGCTTGAAATAACCGAAAGCTTCCTCCAGTCTATTGAGCATAGACTACTGGGCCCCCTGACCAGTGATGAACAGCGTCATATTTTCAGAAATGATATACAGGCACAGTATACATCAACAACGCTGACCCAGGAAGTTATGGTTGAAAACAAGAAAATTCATGAAACCAACGTCTATAAATCCTTGCATGAAAGGTATGTTCATAATCTCAAGGAGAAAGTCCTGGAACCTTTTCTGAATAATACAAACTTCAGGAGGGCTGTAAAGGATTTCTCTACAGATTCCTTTAAGACCTATGACCGCAGGATAAGAGAAGAAGTATCATACCTCATGAAAAACCTTGCGGAGAAAAGCGGCTACACTGAGCAGGGAGCCAAAGAGGCATGTATATATGTGATT
>JASFHE010000458.1:0-5625 GCA_050123415.1 Desulfobacteraceae bacterium
AAAAATTCGCCGACACCCTGGTGGGAATGTCAAGCTAAATCTTGATTTAACACCTTTATTTTATATATTTTTTTTGTTTTTCTCATGCAAGTTCTTAACCGGAAATTACTGATCTAAATTATATTTGTGATGGAGTCTTCCAATACTTTTTCTGCAATTTTCTCCGAATCTACATCATAGGTATCATTTTGGACCATCATTTTAAGCTGTTCGACTTTATCAGTCCGTTCTTTAGGGACATTTTCCATTTTTTCAGCTGCCTTACTGAATTCAACTGAAGTGCTGGAAATTTCTACCTTGGTTCCTTTATCAAACTCCTTTTCGGCCTGCTGGTTGCTGACATTTTCCGCTTCCTTCACTCTATTTTGGGTGGAGTCCAGGTTCCCAATCTGATTCATATTATTTGATATTTCATTTATTTTCATTTTAGCCCCTTTCACGTCCCGAAAAAAGATCCATTACTATCATAAAAAAATCCTGTTAATCCTCGTTTGCCTGCAAATCATTGCTGGTGAGTTGAGTCACGATCTTATCAGTCATTTTTCTGAGCACGTCTTTTTGACGGGCTTCACCTGATATACTTATGACATCAACAGGTTTTTTCTTTACCAATGTGCCTTCACCGGCAATCACTGCCTTTTTCTTAAGCTGATTGCCGTATATTCTGAGCACATTTCTTATTTGGTAAGTAGTGATCAAAATACGTTGCCTCCACTTACCCGATCGGCAAAGGGGATAAATAACTTAAATATTTTTTACAAAAAATATACAGGAAAGAAAAAAAGAGAGAACCGCCGATAAAAGAACTCTCTTTTTCATCGGCCCGGGGTTGATAAATCTTAATTATTTTTAATAAAATCAACCACCTTCATTAATTAATTTGCCGCGCTGCGAGGTTTTTCTATCCCCTGTTTTTTAATCTTCTCTACAAGAGTAGTTCTGTTCATATTCAGAAGTTTGGCTGCCCTGTTTTTAACCCAGTCCGCCTTTTCCAGAGCTCTGATGATGAGAAGACGTTCGTATTCATTTATAGCATTATTGAGTGAAAAACCGTTATCCGGGATCATCGACGGCCCTATCTCCTCACTTCTCTGCTTTTGAACTACCTTATCAGGGACATCCTGTATGGTCAGTTCATCAGCATCTGTCAGGATGACCATACGTTCAATAATATTTTCAAGCTCCCGGACATTCCCCGGCCACTCATAATTCATAAAGGCCTTAATTACATCCTTTGAAACACCTTTTATTTCCTTGCCTCTTGTTTTAATCATGAGGTCCACAAAATGCTTTATAAGCAACGGGATATCAGAACGTCGTTCCCTCAGGGGAGGAATTTCGATCGGTATGACCCTTAACCTGTAATAGAGGTCTTCCCTGAATTCATTTTCAAGGACGAGTTTATCAAGGTCCTTGTTTGTCGCTGCTACTACCCTGATATCGCATTTTATGGTCTTGGTCCCGCCAAGCCTTTCAAACTCCTGCTCCTGCAAAATACGAAGCAGTTTGACCTGCAGGTGGGGGCTCATCTCGGCTATCTCGTCAAGGAAGATGGTTCCGCCGTTTGACATTTCAAATCTTCCTATACGTGTTCTTATGGCATTGGTAAAAGCACCCTTTTCATGCCCAAAAAGCTCGCTCTCAAGCAGGTCTTCGGGTATCGCACCGCAATTAACAGGAATAAGCGGTTTATCACGACGCATGCTGTTATAATGAATAGCCCTTGCTACAAGTTCTTTCCCGGTACCTGATTCACCCAGGATAAGCACGGTACTGTCTGTGTCTGCTACTTTTTCTATCACCCTGAAGACCCTGTGCATCTGGGGGCTGTCACCAATAATATTTTCAAACTTGTATTTCTTTTTAAGCTGGTTTTTAAGGGCAACATTTTCTCTTTTGATATCTCTGAATTCAAGAGCCCTGTTAATTACCATTATGACCTCTTCCATTTTTACCGGTTTGGCCAGGTAATCAAAAGCGCCTGCTTTCATGGCTTCTACTGCGGTTCTTATTGTTGCGTATCCTGTGAGAATAATCCCGATAGTATCCGTGGTATGCTCAACAAGGTATTTGAGCACCTCCATTCCGTCAACCTTTGGCATATTCAGATCGATAAGTGCAACATCATAATAATCCTGATCAATAATCTCAATAGCCTCTTCACCATTCTGAGCCGTATCAACCTCAAAATCCTCAAGGCTCAAAATGTCAGAAAACGATTCTCTGATTTTTGATTCATCATCTACTACCAGTATCTTTGCTTTTGCCATAGATTACTCTCCCGAACAAGATAGTATCTTAAAAAAAATAACGCCAATATTTTGGCTCTAGTAATACCAATGTCAATATTTTAACTTCATTTTTAAAAATATCAATCTTTTTTTTTATATTATTAAGTTAGCTATAAATGTCTTAACTAAATATCACATATTTAATAATAAAAACTAAAATATTCATACTAAAGATTGTATTTAGATAACTTTATATTGTAATTATTCTACCTGCAAATTTATTAAAAATTATTTTCAATCTTTCAGGATGAGCGTTTTCGTCAATTAGTTGACGTAAATTACCTTCACTGTACAAAAAAAAAGATAAGTGATATAAGGCTTCAGTCAAAAAAATATCATTAGTGTCCATCCAGAAAGAGGCAAATTCCGGATGGAGCTTTCAGCGGTCAGCTATTAGCCATCAGCTAAATCTTTATTTTAAAAACCTTTTGCTGAAAGCTGAACGCTGAGTGCTGATCGCTTTCATCTAAAAACTCCAGTTTTTGGATGGACTCCAATTAATAATCTTCCTGTTAAAGGAGAATAGAACAGATGCAACTTATCGATGGTATAAAATTTAACCTGCGCGGTTTAAAGATAGGTCTTAGAACTCCAAAACTCCTTATTTTAGGATTATTGCGCTTTTTTGTTATCATCATTTTGGCAATCGGCCTTGCATGTATCATACTCCTTTATCAGCAGAGTATTATTTCAGCAATATGGTCAAGACCTGAGAGTCTCTGGATCGTCTGGTTATGGTATCTTGTGTCGTGGCTGATAACAGCAATCCTTATTATACTTTCCTCTCTTATATCATACCTGCTTTCACAGATAATCTTTGCCGTGGTGATTATGGACAGGATGTCAAGAATAACAGAAGGCATCAAGCTGGGAAGTGTTATTGATCAGGATAATCTATCCTATTTCAAACAGCTTGTATTCCTGATAAAACAGGAGATTCCAAGAGCTGTTATTCCGATAGTGATCCTGCTTGTACTCTCTTTAATCGGTTGGCTTACGCCTCTTGGTCCTGTCCTGACCATCATTACAACAATTATAGCCGCGGCATTTCTTTCATGGGATAATACAGACCTTGTGCCGGCCAGGCGCTTTGTCAAGTTTAACGAACGGTTCGGTTTTTTCTTTAGAAATTTCTCGTTCCATATAGGCTTCGGGCTTTTATTCCTTATTCCTGTTTTCAATATACTTAGTCTTTCATTTGCTCCCATTGGTGCAACCTTATATTACCTGGATAAAACAGACTAACTCAATAACAGACCTTCTCAGGATCATCCACAAGCTCATTCAGGATTTTTATGAGTTTTTCAGGGTCAAAGGGCTTGTTAAGAATTCCGTTTACACAGAATGACCTCAATTTTTCAATTGTGTTATTCTCTGAATCTGCATATGCAGTAATTATAATTGTAGGAAGCGCTTCGCCCTTTTCCTTCAGCAAAAGAAATGTTTCAAGGCCATTAAGTATTGGCATACGAAGATCAAGTATCAGGATATCAACAATACTCTCCTGAACACACTCAATTGCTTCAAGCCCATCCTTTGCCAGGTAGACACTGAATCCTGCATCCTCGAGCACCTCTGTAAGATTACTCACAAAGTCAGGATCATCGTCAGCAATAAGTATTCCGGTAGGTGATACTTTTTTTATCATTTCGAGGATTTCATCCATGTCCAGAGGTTTATGCAGGACTCCCCACGCTCCATTTTCCACTGCCTGGTCCAAAAGATCTTCAACACTGTAACCGGTCATCATTATTACTTTGGCTAAAGGCCTAAATTTTTTTATCTCCATGAAACTTTCAACACCATTTTTCCCGGACATTTTTATATCCATAAAGGTCAGGTCATAGTTTTTTTCTTTAAATTTTTCGATAGCTGTTTCTCCGTCATGAGCCAATTCACATTTATGTCCTTCCATTTCAAATATATCCGCAAGGCTCTCTGCGAAGTCCGCATCATCATCGACTATTAAAATATCTATGCTCTTCATAACGATATCTCCCTGAATGCCCTTTATGAATGTTACGTCTTAATAAGGTATTGTAATAATCACAGAAGCCCCCTTTTGGGATTCTCCTGTAATATCCATAGTCCATCCATGTTGTTCGATTATCTGCCTGGTAATCGGGATCCCAAGACCAACGCCATATGTCTTGGTGCTGTATAGTGGTTCATAAAATTTATTCTTATCCTCCACATTAAATCCAACACCATTATCTGATACTTCAATTATTATATGATTAATATCCTGATGCGTTTTAATCCGGACATATCCGGGTTCATCGCTCCTCTTTTCCTGAATAGCCTGGTAGGCATTAGTCTGTATGTTTATCATGCTTCGTCTGAAACGTTCCTGATCAATATTAATTGTCGCACCCGAATTTAATTCTTTTTCAATATATATATTATCAGGTGAACCTGTTTCATCAAGCACTCCCTCTATCCATGCATCAATTTGTGTCGGTTCCAGTTTTAAATTATGTACCCTGGAATATTGCAGGAGTTCATCAATAATCAAATCACAGCGATGGATGTTTCTTTCCGCACGATCCAGGGCGTTCATCACCTTTATATCCCCGTATTTCAACCTTCTTTGAACAGAAAAAACAGAAGACCTGATGGTTCCCAGGGGATTTCTGAGTTCATGACTTACTGTAGCGGTCAGTTTTCCAAGGGTCGCCATCTTTTCATTTAAAACGAGTTCCTTTTGTGCATCCTTTAATTCTGCAGTACGCTCATCCACCATTTTTTCAAGGTGTTTTCTGTAGTTATCGAGTTCTTTTTCTGTTTTTTCCCTCATAAGCGCATTACTGAAAATCTCCGCTACCAGGTTAAGCCTTCTGACATAATCCTGTGTCCACTTTCTTTCTTTGATCATGGTAGATATCACTATATTCCCAAGCAACAGATCCCCTGATATCAAAGGGAGCATGAGAACTGACTTTGTACCGTCATTAAGTAATTCCTTCCTCCACTTTTGCAGATCATCCGGCAGAACATCATCTGCACTTTCAAACATTAAAATTTTTCCTTTTTTTAAATACTTTTCAAGTCCATATAAAGAGGCTTTTGCCTTTGGAAACGGCAGAGATTTTTTTTCAAGGTCAGGATTGATATATGTAGAAATAAATATGGTTCTGCTGAGGTCATCCTCATATTGTCCAAGGGAGCATCTATCTATATTAAGGAGTTGAGCAAATCGTTTCAGCCATATATCGAGTTTCATTTTAATATCATTTACCTTCACATTTACCAGTGCGGCCGAAAATTCCGAAATAAGTTTCTCAAATTTAAGCCGTTCCTCCCGCTCTCTCTTCGACTGGTTTAATTCTGTAAT
>JASFHE010000459.1:0-5623 GCA_050123415.1 Desulfobacteraceae bacterium
GGTGTGCAAATTATGTACAGGGCAATTGAATATGCCTTTAAAGAAGGATATAAAGAATTTGACTTCTTGAAAGGCGATGAATCGTATAAAAAAAAATATTCGGAAGTTTTTCGGGAAAACAGACGGGTTCAATTTTATACCAGGGGTTTGAGATCATCAATACTATACATATACCATGGAAAAATTAAGCCATTGAGAAAAAAGCTGAAGAAATACAGGTTTCTTACAGTTCTTTTCCCGGCAAAATTAAGGAGAAAGTGGGACATTTGAACAAAAATCATGTAACATATTAAAAACATAAGATAAATATAAGGTTGTCAATGTAATCTGTTCCATAGAAAATAAAGACCTAAAAATGTTTGGAGTTAATGTATGACTGAGGGAAATGAAAAAACAAAAAGGAAAAAAATGAACAAAAAAAATTTGAAATTGATAATTATTTTTCTACTATTTGTTGTGATGGGATGCGCTGGCAATTCTGCTAAGCCCGGTTTGAATGGCTACTCTGATAATGAGCAGGATATTCAGTCATCGGACCAGCCTGCCAGGGAGACCATAACTGATTCTCTTGGCATGGAGTTTGTCTATATTAATCCGGGGACATTTACCATGGGAAGCCCTCAGGATGAACCGGGACGTGATGGTGATGAAACTGAACACAAGGTGACACTATCCAAAGGCTTTTTTATTCAGAAAACAGAGGTGAGTCAAGGCGTCTGGGAATCTGTTATGGGGGATAACCCTTCAATTTTTCAGAATTGCGGGGATGACTGCCCGGTTGAAAATGTATCATGGAATAAAATCATGACATTTATCGAGCGTATGAACCAAATAGATCCTTCTTTGAGATACAGGCTTCCAACAGAAGCCGAATGGGAATATGCCGCCAGGGCCGGCACAAAAACCGCTTTTGCCAACGGTGTAATTAATACCCTGGGCTGTGGATCAGATTCCAACCTGGATAAAATAGGATGGCATTTCGGGAATTCAGGGGAAACCGTTCATCCTTCTGCCATGAAGGATCCTAATGCCTGGGGATTGTATGACATGCACGGTAATGTCTGGGAATGGTGTAAGGACTACCTGGCGGATTACCCGACATCCCCGGTTGTCGACCCGGTTGGTAATTCCAAAGAGCTGGCGCCATTGCGAGTCATTCGGGGTGGTAGCTGGTATGACTGTCCCAAAAGTTGTCTTGCTGCAAACCGTCATGGAATGGGCGCGGAAATTGCCACCAATTATATTGGTTTTCGGCTGGTCGTTGAACGGGTGGAAGTGGCGGAAGCAGCGGAAGAATCTGCTCCTTCGGAGTCTCCTCCATCGGTTCCATCTCCTCCTCTTCGGTTTAAAGTTTTGTTTGAATTTGACACAGCAAAGCTGACAGATGAGTCTATGGCGTTATTGCCAAAGATAATAGATGCAATAAAATCCAGACAGCCGAAAAGTATCAGTATTAGTGGGCATACAGATCGTGCCGGCACTAATGATTATAATCTTGACCTTTCACGTAGTCGTGCCGATGTGATAGCAAAAATACTTGCTTCCTACGGGATTGATCCTTCGATTATAGAAACGGCAGCTTTTGGCGAAGAAAAAGTGATCGTTAAAACTGAAGATGGTGTAAGAGAACAAAAAAACCGTCGAGCTGAAATTATACTGGAATAATGCCTATAGAATGTTGTGCCCTGATTTTTGAATCAGAGGGAAGCATTAACCATTTCATTAAATATAACAGGTATGGGCATGTGATACCGGTATCACATGCCCATTTATTTACCATATCCTCCACCTCCGGGTGTTTCAATCCTCAGGACATCTCCTTTACACAATGATGCAGTAAACTTGCCAGGCATTTCTTCTTTTTTCCTGTTTCGGATTACAATGTTTTTCCCCTTGATTCCGGGGGCTCCTCCTGCCAGACCATATGGAGCAATTGCTCTTCTTTCCGAAAGAACCGTAACCTCTGCATCAGATAATAACTGTATCTCTCTCACTGTTCCGTCCCCGCCTTTATGCAGTCCTTTTCCTCCTGTGTCCCGTCTTACAGAATACTTGTTGACCATAAAGGGGTAAGCATATTCCAGGGCTTCAACAGGCGTGTTTAATGTGTTTGTCATGTGCGAATGCACGGCGCTCTCTCCGTCACTCTTAGCTGTAGCGCCCATTCCTCCGCCGATTGTTTCATAATAGGCAAAGGGTTTTTTATTTCGGGGATCAATGCCTCCTATGGTAACATTGTTCATGGTGCCCTGGCCTGCTGCAGGGATAATGTCAGGCATTGCTCTGGAAAGTGAACCAAGTACCACGTCCGCGATTCGCTGGGACATTTCCACATTGCCCCCTGCTACAGCAGCGGGGAACCCGGCATCAACAACAGTGTCCTTTTTTGTAATGATACTGACTGGCCTTAAACATCCTGCATTGGTGGGAATGTCCTTGCCTAAAAGCGATCTGAAGATATAGAGCACAACAGAAAGTGTTATAGCTTTAACCGCGTTAATGCCTCCGGGGACCTGGGGATCAGATTCCGTGAAGTCAAGAATGGCCTCATCACCTTTTATGGTTGTGGTGACATGAACTCTCACTTTCTCTTTTTCAAAGCCGTCATCATCCATAAAGTCTTCAAAACTGTATACCCCGTCCGGGATATCTTTAATGGCGGCCCTGGTGGTTTCTTCCGAATAGGCTATTAGCGCTTCAGCATAAAAGGCAACCGTATTAAGACCGTCCTTTTCAACAAGCTCCTGCATGCGCTTCACACCGGTAATATTCGACATCATCTGGGCAGCAAAATCACCTTCTCTTTCAACCGGGGTTCTGACATTATTCAGGCAAAGGGCCATAATCCTGGGATCAATCACTCCTCTTTCAACAATTTTCAAAGGCGGAATTATTATTCCTTCCTGAAATATGGACGTTGAGAGAGGCATGGAGCCGGAGGTCATGCCTCCTACATCAGCATGATGCGCCCTGTTGGCTACAAAGAATGAAGGTTGCCTGTCACCGGTAAAAACCGGCGCGACAAGTGTTATATCCGGGAGGTGGGTCCCGCCTTTAAAGGGGTCATTCAGCATAACCATGTCACCTTGTTCCCATGGACCGCTTTCTATGGCGGCCTTTACCGACATGGGCATGGAACCCAGATGAACCGGGATATGGGCGGCCTGCGCGATCATGTCGCCATTGCTGTCAAAGATGCCGCAGGACAGATCTCGCCTCTCCTTAATGTTGGGAGAAAATCCTGTTCTGGTGAGGGTAACCCCCATCTCTTCAGAGATTGATGTAAACCGGTTTTTAAAGACTTCTAACAGTATCGGATTTGTTTTTATCTTATTCCTGCTCATCTCTTACTCACTGATTTCCATGACCAGGTTACCGTATTCATCAACAAGAGCGCTGGTAAAGGGAGGTATAACGATTGTTGAGGAATACTCAACCACAACACAGGGTCCCTCCAGCCTGTTACCGCTCAACAGCTTTTTTCTGTCAATGATTCCGGTATCAATCTGCTCCTGGTCAAATACAACCTGTCGCGTTCCAAGAAAAGCGTCTTTTGAAGGTCGTTCTATCGTCTTCTCTGCTTTTGTGAAATTGGGTTTTTCCGGAATACTCCTTGCGCGAAGCCTGATATTCACGATTTCAACAGTTTTCTCCCTGTTCCGATATCCATAATTTTTTTCATGAAGCAGGTGAAAATCCTGTATATAAGTATCTGTAAAGGGAACGATGATTTCAAATGATTGTCCCTGATAGCGCATATCCAGATATCTTTCCAGGAAGACAGAATCCTTTGAAACTCCTTCCTCGTCAAGATCTTTGACTCCTTTCTGTTCGAGGCCCTTAAAAAATTCGAGGAGTCCTTCATGGGTTGTATCCAGCTGATTTTTCATGATGGTGAGAGAATAATCCTTGATGATATCTGCCATGAGCATCCCCATGGCCGATAGGGTGCCGGGGTTTGCCGGAACAAGAATCTTTGGGATATTCAGGAGCCGCGCAAGAAAGGCAGCATGCATTCCGCCTGCACCGCCGAAGGAAAGAAGTGTAAAGTCTCCGGGATTAAAGCCCCTTTCAACCGAAATAACGCGTATGGCTTTTTCCATGGCCGTGTTTGCAACGGAAAGTATGCCTTCAGCCAGTTCCATAGCAGACAAACCGGCTTCCTTTGCATGAAGATTAAAGGGAGCTTCAAGCCTGTCTTTATCAGGCCGCATGTTTCCGCCCAGGAAATGCTCAGGGATTATCCTTCCGAGATAAAGGTTGGCGTCAGTAACGGTTATCCTGTCACCTTTGCCATAGCATATTGGGCCTGGGTCGGCTCCCGCACTTTCCGGACCCACCTTCAGTGCCCCGCCTGTATCTATGGAAGCTATTGATCCCCCGCCTGCGCCTACTGTGTGGATATCAATCATGGGCACCCTGACCGGAAAACCCGATATCTTTGATTCGGTAGTCAAAGACAGTCTGCCGTCCATAAGGGAGACATCGGTAGATGTTCCTCCCATGTCAAAAGTTATTATCTTTGAATAACCTGCCATCTTTCCAAGCTCAAATGCGCCTGCCGCTCCTCCGGCAGGTCCGGACAGAATGGTCCGAACAGACTCCTTTATGGCAGTATCTGCCGATATGCTTCCCCCGTTGGACTGCATGATCCCCAGATGGTCACCTTTGTTCATATGGGTTATCAGCACATCAATATAGTTCTGCATTTTTGGGGATACATATGCGTTGATGACAGTTGTGGATGTTCTTTCATATTCCCTGAATTCGGAAAGGATCTCGTGAGAAAGCGAAACAGGGATACCGAGGTGTTCCAGCCTGGCTTTTATCTGCTGTTCATGGGACGGGTTAACATAGGAATATAAAAGACAGACTGCAACGGATTCAACCTGACTCTCTTTAAGTTTGCCGGCAATTTTCTCAACATTTTCCAGCCCAAGCGGCGTGTGCTCTTCACCATTGTTCAGTATCCTTCCCGGGATACCGAACCGATATTCAGAAGAAATAATGGCCGGTTCTTTCCGATAGGCCTGGTCATACAGTCTGCCGCGGTTCTGCCGCCCGATCTCGATTATATCTTCAAAACCTTTATTGGTGACAAGTGCAGTCTTTGCGCCTTTTCTTTCAAGAATGGCGTTGGTGGCAACAGTGGAACCATGTACAATCTTCTTAAATTTTCCATCTGCAATATGTATAAGTCCTTCAATAATCGCATCAGCGGGGTTGGAAGGTGTTGACAGAAGCTTGTACACACCCCATTGCCCGTCTTCTTTAAAGACGAAATCCGTAAATGTTCCGCCTGTATCAACTCCGATGATAATCATTCTGTCCCCGATATGTTCCCTGTCATTTGACTATTTCAGGTTTCCTTTTCTAAATCAACCGCTTTTAAGCACTCTTGACAATACTCCTATTATCGTTTAACCGGATTATTATTTTGAAGTGATAGATTTAATACAATTTAAACCTAAAAAAGGAATGGAAAATGAAATTTTTTTCTCATTCATTAATACTGTTGAGGCACTTGCAAAAATGTGAAAATAAGTAGAAATTATCTTGAATGAAAGAGAAAAAGGAGGTATGGCCTTCTTAACCTTTACCCCAAAGCAAGAGAAGGAGGCCA
>JASFHE010000460.1:0-5606 GCA_050123415.1 Desulfobacteraceae bacterium
ATATTCTTTATATATTGTCAAATTTACTATCCTTATTAAAATGAGAGGGGAACATGAAAATACTGAACTGGCGTGTGATCCTGGGATTGTCGCTCCTTCTGCTTTCGACAGTTGTCTATTACTTGCACTACTTACTATTTCATGATGCACACCATATTTTTATATATCTGGTGGGTGATATAGCCTTTGTGTTTGTAGAGGTGTTACTTGTTACAATGGTAATACACCAGTTGTTGAATGAGTGGGAAAAAAAGTCAAAGTTGAAAAAATTAAATATGGTAATCGAGACATTTTTCAGTGAATTTGGAAAGCCTCTGCTTGCTTATCTGTCCAAGGCTGACAGAGATCTGGCGACAATACGAAGCGCTGTTGTGATGGACTGCGAAGGAGAGCCTGATTTTAAACATGCGGCATCGGCTGTTCGCTCATATAATGGAAACATTGATCTAGCAAAAATACAGTTGGATAATCTTGAAAATTTCCTGTGTACAAAAAGAGTTTTTCTGGTAAACCTGCTTCAAAATCCGAACCTTCTGGAGCATGAGACCTTCACTGAATCGCTTATGGCGCTGTTCCACATCACTGAAGAACTTGCAGCGAGAGATCTGGATAATCTGTCGGAAGAAGACCGTCTGCATACAAAGCAGGATCTGGAACGTGCATACGGCCTTCTTATCAGACAATATGTGGCATACATAAAATATACTTACGAGCACTACCCCTATTTCTTCCTTTTTGTAACAAACACGAATCCTTTTGATGCTGAAGCATCATGGATAGAACGGTGGTCGGGTAAAGTACACCAGTGTGAACTGTCGATTTGCTGATGGAATATTACTCTGATGGATTCTTCCAGGTTAGTGTAAAAACCGTTCAAGAGATAGAGCCAAGGGAAAATACCTGAGAAAACTCACTGGATGGAGAGAAATTTGATTGGTTCTTAATTGGGGACAGCCTTTTCGCTGTCCTCATATTAGCAGTATCCGAATAATTTTTTGACTACTTCTTTACTTTTTCAATCATCTCTTCAACTTCTTCAATGTCCATAGAATCGATATACTTTACTTCCCAACTCATTTTTACTCCAAACACGGCAGATAATAATTTCTAAAATAAAATTACTTCCGATTCTTAAAGAGGTATAATTGGATGGCCTAAGCCAACACACTCCTTATCTTTTGAGATAATTTCTGAAGATCAAAGGGTTTCTGGATAAATCCCATGCAGCCTTTTTCAAGGATATGAACGGCCTGGCCGTTAATATTGTACCCGCTTGATAGCAGGACCCGAACTTTCGGGTTAATCTCTTTCAGTTTTTCAAATACCTCTCCCCCGTTCATGCCGGGCATTATCATATCAAGAATTACCATGTCGATTTTATCTTTATTTTTCTGATAAATCTGAATTGCTTCATGACCGTTTTCAGCGGTAAAGACCGTGTAACCCAGTTTTTTAAGCATTTCTTTACCAACCTGGGTAATTAGATCTTCATCATCCACCAGGAGGATTTTCTCATTGCCTTTAATGATTGATTCAATGACAGTATCCTCTTTTATGGCTTTTTTTCTGAGGCAGGAAAATAGAGTTTGAAAGTAGTCCCCACTCCTTCTTCACTATAAACATCAATAAATCCTCCATGGTTTTTCATAATACCATAAACAGATGCCAGACCTAGGCCTGTCCCGCGTCCCATCTCCTTTGTGGAGAAAAACGGGTCAAATATCTTTTCCTGTGTGGCACTGTCCATTCCGGTACCGGTATCTGAAATAGAAATTCTTACATATCTGCCAGGCTTGATTTCATAGGGTTTTATAGTGGATTCAGCCAAGTTAATATTGTCACTCTCAATATGCAGGTCACCTCCCCCTGGCATGGCCTGGGAGGCATTGACAAATATGTTCATCAGAACCTGATCGACCTGTCTCCTGTCTACTTCACTGGTCCATAAATCATCACTCAACCTTTTATATATGCTTATCTCTTTTTTCATACGGCCAAACATGTCCGCATTGGATATCAGTAATTCATTCAGGTTAACAGGCTTGACTTCGTATTTCCCTCCCCTGGCAAAGCCCAGAAGCTGCTGTGTAAGAGATGCTGCACTTTTGACATAATCCTCAATGCCCTTAAGATTCTCATATTCCTGACCATGAGTCTTTTTTTCTGCAAGCATCAGAGAGGTTCGTCCCTGAATACCCATTAAAAGGTTGTTGAAATCATGTGCGATGCCACCCGCAAGAGTACCAAGGGCTTCCATCCTTTGAACCCTTTCATACTTAATTCGAATATTTTTTTCCTCTTCCTGTGCCTTTTTTCTGTCAGTTATATCTATCCAGGTGCTTAAAGAATACTCAAATTCACCGTCTTTTTTAACAGGAGTCGTGGACAAAATAACCCAGAATTTTTCCCCGTTCTTATTTATGAAGGAGCTTTCTTTATTTTTAACACCTTTTAACGTAGCCTCCCTCCAGTCTTCTTCGGATATTATTCCATTCATCCACGGAAAAGGAGCCGTTGTTCCCAGGAGTACCTCCGCTTCAAATCCTGTAAGGTTAACCAGGGCCGGATTTACATATTCTATATTAAAATATTTATTAATAACCATTATCGGGCTTGGCGAATTTTTCAGGATTGAAAAGCTGAATTCTTCACTCTTTTTGAGCGCTCTCTCTATCTCTTTAAGTCTCGTAATATCTGTAACAACATTATTGAAATAGGTTTTACCTTTAAAATTAAGAAATTTTGTTATTACCAGTATATCTTTGATCTCTCCGCTTTTTGTTCTCACTCTTGATTCAAAACTTGTTGATTTTACGGGAGATCCCTGACGAATCTCCGGCAGTTCTGCTATTTCACCACTTATTACAATGTCGGAGATGCTCAAGTCCATGAATTCTTCATGTGTATATCCGAGGCTTTCATATGACTCCCTGTTGAATTCAATAAATTTTCCGGCTTCCGGATCAACAAGGTTGATAGTCACTCCGGCATTATCAAAAATAGCCTTATAAATATCATACCTCTCCTCAAGGGAAGCCTTTTCATTCCTGAGCATTATCAGCTCCTCATTCAGCTTCCTAATCTCAATTTCCAGTGATTCACAAGTGTCTTTTTCATGCATAAGGACATTCTCTTTTAATCAATCAGCAATTAACCCGACAGAAAATATCATGGGTCTGCCTCAGCATACCTGAGGCAGACCTTGCGTACCCTTATTCTTTACATGCGGGTTCAACAGGCCACCCCATGGACTGGCATCCTGCACCAATGACCGCATTAATCAGATCTACCCTGCCGTTTTTCATCTTAAAAACATGAAAATCAGGAAGACCGCTGGCGAAATGAACGAATGCCACAACAACCCCTGCTTCTGTATCAACCAGGAACCGGCGCGGACCATGGTTTGAAATGACAAGACCTTTTGGTGTGCAATCATGCGCGTGCATTTCCGCTTTTTTGCCGTCCTCTCCCGGAAGTGTGAATATACCTCCCAGGGTAGTCTGAGTGCCGTTTTCCCACCGGTCACATACATCAGCGAACGGGGAGTGGACAACAGGTTCGGCAGCAAACATGTCAAAGTAGTCATCTGCCGCTGCAATCATTGCCAGACGAGAACTCCGCTCGTCGGGAGGAAGAATGCTTTCCCAATCCTGGTCCTTTGTCGCCAGAAGCCCTTCTGCATTAAAAGCAAACTCGTTTTCACGTGCGATGATGGTTTCTATCTCGGAAATCTTCTTGTTTTTAATCTTTAGGCGGACACCGAACAGAATAGGTCGGGGTGTTCCTTTTTCCGGCAGTGGTTTTGGTTTCATCCCGGGCATACCCATGTTCATCGCTTCCCCGACGGTTTCCGGATCGAACTTTTCTTCGATCACCGCAACAGTATGCGTTCCGCATTTAAGGGTGTCTATCAGATCACGTCTGAGCAGAACCTTTCCGGCAGTTAGCCAGAAGCCCTTCCCCATTTCTAATTCCACACCGTTTTCAGTAAACTTCGCATCAGGGGCAAGAGGCAGACCGGATAAATCGTGTGCGTTTATAGAAGCAAAGTATTTATCTACAAAACCCTTGAGTTCTTCACGAGTGCATGCTGCCTTATTTGCCTGCGCGCCTGCAGACAGAACGCTTCCAAATAACATCATGCTGATCACAGTAAATAGCATTATTCGTTTCATTTTAGAAAACCTCCATAAAAATATATTATTAAAAACTCCAAAGGATATAAAGACGCCCTAGGCGAACAAGCACACCAGAGGCGAGTGAATATGAAGCAATTAAAATTATTGGAAGTGAAATATCTATACTTTTAGAACTTTTATGACGAAAATTCAAGAGATTAAAGTCAGAGATCGAATGTCGAAACACCGCATCCCCCATCATTCGGAATACAGCTCGGCAAGACGCCCTAGTTTCCCCGCTTTTTCACCTCCGTCATAATAATCATCTCCAACTAAAACAACGGTGGTCGGTCCCCCTCCCCTTCGTTCACGCATCTCGCTGAAATCCGGTTGATTCTCTGGAAGTTGATCTGCAATGCCTTTTGCTTTTCCGATCGGCATCATTGGGAATTCACCAAACATTATACCATACTGTCCGTAATGCTCTTTCATTTCATCAGGCAGAAAGGATTCCGGATCTTTGGTAACAATCGCAACAACGTGGGTTTCCAGCAGTTTTTTCTTCTCTTCCGGAATTTCATTTAACACTTTAATAATATTATCCAGGCTTTTTGCCCGGCCTTTTTCTTCATCGTAGTTTTTATGAAACTTATCCATGCTTATAAAAGTTTTTAGAGGAACATCAGTATGTTCAAGGTATCTTTTGAAAAACGCACGGCTGTTTTCAAGGTTATAAAAATAGCTTCCGTTTGTATTATAACTGGGTAAAGCACCGGAATTCGCCGATTTTATCAGGATATCCAATAGATCTTTTCCATTATCTTTCCAGAGAGTGGGCTCGCCTCCTGTATAATTCAGATTCCATTTGGTGCCGGGAATGGCAGTACTTTCTGTAATAGCCGTATCTACCTGCTTCCAGGTCAGCTTGTAGCCGGGTTTAATAATGTGATCCTCATTATCACCAATGTAGATATACCCGCAATGCTCGCAATTAAAGTTGCACTTGTAAAGAAGTGAAATACCCATGACATTGGTAAAATCGAACTCTGGAGCCATCATAACCTCCTGTATTGTGCAGTTACAAATGATCAAATACGATCATCAGCCCGTCTGAGGCGCGTAAATGGGCGGTAATTCATAGAATCGGAATCAGTATCTGTATTTCGTACCGGATATCTATTATGGCTTTCTGCGTCACAGGCCTACACCCAGTGCAAAATTAAGGTAATATTTTTTAGGATTTTTTCAGGAAAATTTCAAGATTTAAAACGGGGTTTATTATTCAAATTGAAATACAACAAACCAGAGACCGGAAACCAAATAGTACTCGTATTGATATAAGAAAGGACGCTTTTTATCTCAAAGCGCCCTTTACTTTTTTTTATGAAGAATATCACTACTGTCCGGTTAAGGAATTGCAAACACTCCTTAACATGTTGAAATAGTTTAATAATATCGATAAAAAAATTGTTATCGACTTGAAACTCT
>JASFHE010000461.1:0-5604 GCA_050123415.1 Desulfobacteraceae bacterium
TCTGAACCTGCATATTGAAGGTGTCGGCACCCCCAATGATCCCGGCACAATATCAAACATGTATAATATCCCTCCTGAAAAAGTCTTTCAGGAATGTATGTTAATAGGAGGCAAATACTGCGACTGGGGCTTCCGCAAATCACAGTTGATAACCCCGCTCCTTGCAAAGAGAACAGGAAGACCTGTCCGATGTGTCCAGAACCGCTATGACCAGTATGACTTTAACCTGAACCAGCGTTTCATGCACATGAGGGTCGGGTTTAAGAAAAACGGTCTTATTACGGCAATTGACGATTTTTCAATTGCGGATTCCGGTGTAGAAGGCAGCTCTATTTTCGGAACCACTATGGACCAGAACTATGGCCCCTATTTTACCACCAGGTGTCAGAATGTTAAACAGAGCATGGATGTTGTGGACAGCAACCGGGGAAAGATGTACCTGAGCGGGCAGCATAATCCCATGAACTGGGATTCCATTACCCTCGCAATATATCTGATAGCTGAAAAGCTGGGTAAAGACCCAATAGACATCGCCAGGCTGAATCTCCACGGCCCTGAATCACAGACCGATCCCGACCCTGTTCCCAGTTTTGAGGCGTGTGTAAAAGCTGCTAAAAAAATGATGAACTGGAAATGGCACAATACAGGAGAAAAAAAGCTTAAAGACGGCAGGATGCACGGAGCAAGCTTCAGGTACCAGCAGTGCCCGCGGCATTCGGGTATGACGTTCAACTGTAAACTGGAGCTTAAAAACGGAGTTGTGCACCTGGATTCCAGGGGGGTTGTTATAGGTAATTATATCATGGAAGCAAACATGATGGTTGTTGCCGAAGAACTTGGCCTGAATTACGAGGATATAGAAGGCAAGCTGGACCACCATGAAATATATAAGCCCTATGGTGGCGGCAGTGACGGAACAACCGCTTCCGGCTGGGCACTGAAGGAATGCGCGAACATATTAAAAAAGAAGATCCTGGAAAAGGCAATTGAGGAGGCGGACAATCCTGCCCCGAGTGGCGGGATCGGCATGCCCGGGCCCAAACCTGTTCCCAGCCCCTTTAAGGGAATGAAGCCCGAAGACCTTGATCTGATGGACGGGAAAATTGTTGTCAAAAAAAATCCCGCTACAGGCCTTCCCCTCGGACAGGCTGTTAAGTCAAACCTTTTTGCGACCTATTCCGGCAGGCCGCCTCTTGCTCTCTGGAATCAAAGGGGTATGAAACTGGACACCATGAACGTCGCAATGTGCGAGGTTGCAGTGGATACTGACACCGGGGAAGTGGAAATACTCCGGTTCGGCGTGGCTGCCGATCCGGGTAAGATTATGCGCCGCACATCCCTTGAAAGCCAGATTCACCAGGTGATGTTTTTCAGTGAAGGATGCCAGTTGTATGAGGATTATCTCTATGACAATAAAACAGGAGTAAAACTCAGTACAAATATGTTCGAGTATAAAAAACCCACCATCCTGGATCACGCGCCTGTAGACATGGAACTGCTTGAAACCAGGGCTGGAAACGCTGCCTACGGATCAAACGGCATCAGCCATTCTCTTGCAAACACCCATCTGGTGATTGCGGCAATTCATAACGCCATAGGCAAATGGATTGATCCTCCGGCCACACCGGACAAGGTTCTTAAGGCACTGGGCAAGGCATAGTAAAAAAAGGAAGGTGTACGGTACAGGGTTTACGGTGTAAAGAAAAATCTTGCTTACATCGTAAATCCGGTTTTCCTTCAATTTATTAAGGGCTCGCCTGTCGTTCCTGCGTACATGCTGTGCACTGTCATTTCGGATAAGCCTTGACAAAACGATAATCAGGCTTATTTTTTCGATCGTAAAAAATCTTTAAAATTTATTAACTTGCCGCGATTACCGGTTTAAAAAACGAAAATAAAAAGAAAAATTCTGACTGGAGGAAAGATGTCCAAACGAAAATTTAAAACAGAAGTCGATCAACTGCTGCAGCTTATTATCCATTCACTTTATTCCCATAAGGAAATAGCCATCAGGGAGTTGATCTCAAACGCGTCTGATGCCCTCGACAAGCTTAAATACCTCACGCTTACGGATGAAGCATATAAGACAATCCCCTTTGATCCCGGGATAAATATATCATTTGATGGTGAGGATAAAAAATTCCTGAAAGTATCTGATACCGGAATAGGCATGAATGAGGATGACCTTAACAGCCAGATCGGGACAATAGCAAGTTCAGGCACAAAAAATTTCCTCAGCCGGCTTAACGAACATCCGGCCGATGATATCAACCTGATAGGCCAGTTCGGGGTCGGGTTCTACTCCGCCTTCATGATTGCCGATAAGGTAGAGGTAATTACCCGAAAGGCAGGAGAGGAAAAGGCCTGGAAATGGGAAAGCGACGGGAAAAGCGGGTACACTGTCAAGGAAACCGAAAAGGAAAGCCACGGCACAACAATCATAGTCCATTTGAATGATGAGGGCAAAGAATATGCCAGCCGCTGGCAGATAGAGGAGATTATCAAAAAGTATTCCAACCACATACCTTTTCCGATCTATCTTGAATATACAGATACAACCTATGAGGGCGAGGGCGACAAAAAGACCGAAAAAAAGGAGACAAAAACAGATCAGGTCAACAGCGCCTCTGCCCTGTGGACCCGCCCGAAATCGGAATTAAAGGAAGAGGATTATAAAGAATTTTATAAAGCCTCCTTTCATGATACTGAAGATCCCCTTTATTATCTCCATACAAAGGCCGAAGGGACACAGGAGTACACAACACTTTTCTATATTCCTAAAAAGGCGCCCTTTGATTTGTACAGCGCGGACTACGCGCCCGGGGTCAAGCTCTATGTAAAAAGGGTGTTTATAATGGATGACGGGAAAGAACTCCTGCCCACATATCTCCGCTTTCTCCGCGGTATCATCGACTCTCAGGACCTTCCGCTGAATGTAAGCCGTGAGATACTGCAGAAAAATATGGTTCTTTCAAAAATCCGGTCCGCCTCTGTAAAGAAACTTCTCGGCGAGTTTAAGAAGATGGCTGAAGACAACAAAGAACTTTTTAAAGAATTTATCACCCAGTATAACCGCCCGCTGAAAGAAGGGCTCTATTCCGATTTTGTAAACAGGGAAGCCCTGCTGGAGCTTGTCAGGTTTAAATCAACAAAGGCTGACGGCCTTACAAGCCTTGCGGAATATAAGGAAAGAATGAAGGCTGACCAGAAGGCCATTTATTTCATTACCGGAGACAAGGAGGATACCCTGCGCAACTCGCCGCTTATTGAGGCCTATAAAAACAAGGATATCGAAGTCCTTATAATGGACGATGAGATAGATGAGATCGTTGTTCCGTCTATTGGAAAGTACCAGGACATTGATCTTAAGGCAGTTAACAGGAGCGGGACATCCGATGAACTTAAAGATGATAAAGACAAGGAAAAAGAAGAAGAGCTTAAACCGCTTCTTGATAAAATGAAAGAAGCACTCGGAGAAAGCGTAAAGGATGTGGTTGCGAGCAGCCGGTTGAGCGAAAGCCCGGCCTGTATTGTGGCGGACGAAAATGATCCCACCGTGCAGATGCAGCATATGCTCAAGGCCATGGGGCAGAATGATATCTCCGGATTCAAACCGATACTTGAGATCAATCCCGATCATGAAATTGTAAAAAAGCTGGAGAAATCTGATGATAAAGACCTTATTTCAGATGTAAGCCATCTTCTTCTTGAGCAGGCCATGCTGGTTGAAGGAGCGGAGCTGGAAAAACCTGTAGAATTTGCCAGACGTTTAAACAGAGTAATGGAACTGGCGCTTTAACAGGCAGACAGTTTGGCATTCCCCGGCCTGCCCTGTTAAATTTCCCATAGGGAACCCTGTTTAACAGGGCATCATTGCTCATGTTTACATAGGACTGATAATCGACTGCATTGTCATAAAACGGTGTAGCCACAGGTAAATAAACTCAGTACAGATTGTCCATTTCTCATCTCCTCTCATGACAAACCTGACAAGGTTTGACATCACTGCTTTTACATGTCGCGACCTTTATATGTGACGACATCTATGTGTTACATGATGGGATATTTTATATTGACACAAAACATGCTACTCCATATACTTCATGCGTCAGAGAGGGAATTCATATCAACTAAAAAGGAGATATCATATGAACGAGCATGAAACATCCGATAAAGTATTCCTCGAAAAAAAGGTCAAGTTGCCGGCTATTTTCCTGATAGTCACTGCCGGTCTGGGTATTCTGTTAAACCTCTTCAGCATTGTTAGTAGTATGTTGGGTGTAGGGTCTATGGGTAGTAGTCCGGAACTGGAAAAATTTGCACCCTGGCTGACAGGAAGTCTAACCATCGCTTTCTCTGTTATTGGTATAATAATCGGGCTTTTTATTATTTTTACTTCCATGAAAATGATGAAAATGGAAAAATGGGGTCTTGCCCTGACCGGAGCCATTGTGGCAATGGTACCCTGTGTCAGCCCCTGCTGTATTCTAGGGATTCCCTTCGGGATATGGGCAATTGTCGTGCTGTCAAATGCGGAAGTTAAAGCGGCATTCAAGCCATAAGGTCTTACATTATATTCTTCTGGCATTATGCCTGTCTATCCTGGCAGCAGTATTTACAGCCGCTTATATTGATCCGGTTTTCAGCTTCGTTACGCACGATCCGCCGGGCTACGGGATATGTATCTTTAAAAATATTACGGGTTATGACTGCCCCGGTTGCGGTCTGACCCGTTCTTTTCTCTGCATAGCCAGAGGCGATTTTGCACGGAGTTTTCATTATCACGATTTTGGTATTGTATTATTTGCATATCTGTGCCTGCAGACTATAATTCAGGGTCTTTATCTTATATTTGGTCCGGTCAAATATATATCCTTTACAGGGAGACTGCTTGGCAGGACTGGGTTAATCCTGCTTTTTGCCCTTTACTTCAGTTGGATAATAAAGTTCATAAACAATTTTTTCGGTTTTTTTTAAATCGGTTTAATAAAAGACTACAGTCTGGAAAAGACAGGGAAGAGGAATAATCCTGTCTCCACCCATGTGTGTCCGATACAGAAACTAGCGAGGCTTCTTTAGTTTTATTTTCAGCTTATGGAAAACAGAGAATGCTTTCTGGTCCTCTGTCTTTCTTGATTTGTTTATAAAATCATTGCTCCCGTAAATGAGCCCGTTGGTTATATCTCGCTTTCTATCTATAATTCTTCCAGGAAACTCCGATGCATAGTTTTCATCTTTCAAAAATACGGCAACAAAATCATTCCAAGTATCTTTTGCCTGTGAGCTTGTGTAAGACTCCAAAAGAGCTGAGTTTATTGAGTTTCTGTTTGCCCATGTGGCTAAAGCTCTTCCACTGTCCGGATAAAATCTCCAGCAGTCAACCGGGTATCTGTGAAAATTACCATTTGAAGGGGCATTGAGATAAAACAGGCCCTTCGGTTTCAAAACTCTCATTATTTCCAAAAACACCAGCCAGAACATTTCAGAATGTTCAAAACAGGAGCTCGATAGAATGATATCAACTGAAGCCGTGTCGAATGGAAACGTATAAGGATCGGTCAGGACTACATCAACTCCCTTGCCAGCCATGAAATCGACGCCAAT
>JASFHE010000462.1:0-5604 GCA_050123415.1 Desulfobacteraceae bacterium
CGGCCATACTCCCGGCTCGCCTGCTGCTTCCAGTAGGTTAAGCACAAGGTAACCGCCGTTTGCCTTGACAAGAGAACCCGCCCTTATCTTGCTGAAGTCGGTCCGCCATATACCGCTCCTGTCCACGATCCTTTCTATACTTCCGAAAACATTCTTGTACGAAGGATTTGTCTCGACAATTACAGGCGGTCCTTTCTGATCGGAATTATCAACAAGGAGATTAACCTTGTATATTTCAAAGGAGTTTTCCTTTGTGGGCATTACGGGCAGTCCGGGAATCATCTCCTGCTGCTGACTTGTAAAGATCTTAAGATTCTCACTCATGTCTTCGATCATGTCGTTAAAAAAGGTTTCTACCTTTTTATTCTTGTATCTGCTTTTTAAGGGTGCAATCAATTCATTTGCCATTCCGGTAAAGAGCACCCTGTCCATTTCCTCGGTAATCCGCTGGATCTCCTTTTGCAGGTCTCTCAGCTCCATGAATATCTGGTCAATCTCATCCCGGAACACAAGATACTTTTTCTCCAGTTTATTAAATTCTTTCTTTGGAAAGCGGCCGTTTTCCACCATTTGTTCAATCTGATCAATATGAGTGGGATTGCCATCCACCAGGGGCATGACTTCCGGTCTTTTTATCTGGCCTACCTGGACATCCACAACCGCGAATCCTTCATCTCTTACTTTCTTGTCCAGTTCCTTGAAAAAACCTTTTCCTTTTTTTTCATATTCCTCCAGGATCTCTTTTTTACGATTTATATAGTCCTGTCCTTCAAAGATCAGGGGGACTTCCTTTTTAAGGTTTTCAATAAGTCCGCGTACATCCTTTTTAAATTTTTTACCCTGTCCTGCCTTGAATCTTAAAAGAACAGGTGCATCATTTTTTTTAAAATTGTTTACATAACAGAGGTCATCCGGGACATTGCCGTTGTCTTTGGACATTTCCTGCAAAAGTTTTTTTACAGTCGCGAGCCTGCCTGTCCCGGCCGGGCCTGTTACAAAAATATTATAACCCGCTGCTTTGATGCCTGCTCCGAACCTGAAGGCCTCAACTCCCCTCGCCTGGCCTATTATTTCGGTCAATGGTTCAAGTTCATTTGTTGTTTTAAAGGGCAGTTTTTTCGGATCGAGTTTCCACCTGAGATCTGCAACCGCTACTTCTTTGCCTGTTTTCTTCCTGGGCATATAACCTCCAATTTATTTTACCGGGATATTGTTTTGTTTACCTGAGCCTTACCTTTACTCCCCGTTTTTCCTCTCCTGAGTATTTCGGCATTATTATCTTTAATACTCCTTTTTCGTATGTGGCTTTAACTCTTGAAACCACAATCCTTTTAGGAATAGAGATTGATCTTGAGAATGTACTGAATCTTCTTTCAAGCCGGTGATGATCCGTATCTTCATTGACAGTGTCCTGCCTTATTTCTCCAGCGATGGTCAGGACATTGTCGGTGATATCTATTTCAATGTCATTCGGATCCATACCCGGGATCTCAGCGTTTAAAATAAGGTCCGTGCCCGTTTCTATAAGGTCATAGTGAGGCTTTTTAAGTGTTATCCCCGGACACGGCGCAGCCCCGAATTCCCCGAGCACCCTTTCCAGCATGCGATCCATCTCCCTTCGCAGTTTACTGAGTTTCTGCCTTTTCCAGATGACCAGCTCAGGCATTACTAATCCTCCTTTTTCCAGTATGGATTTACCAGGTCTTCAAATATCGCAAGCGCTGCTTCAGAGCCATGCCCGGCTGCCGTAACAATCTGTTTGTAGCCGCCTTCAACATCCCCGGCAGAGTATATTCCTTTTATACTCGTTCTGTGCCTGGAATCATGTTTGATATAGCCCTCATCTGTCAATTCCGCGCCGATCGCCTTTGCAAGTTCAACCGAAGGGCTGTATCCGATTGAAATAAACACTCCGTCTACCTCCATGGTGCTTGTTTTATTCGTGCTGTTATTAAGAAGCTCTACCTCTTCAACCCTGCCGGCACCCCTTATCTCTTTTATTTCCGTATTGTACATTACTGGAATGTTGTTGGACTCAAGATTTTTTATCAGATGGTCCTGGGCCCTCAGTTTGTCCCTCCTGTGAATGATGGTTACATCAACACCGATATTCTTTAAATGAAGCGCCTCGGTAACCGCGCTGTCACCGCCTCCTGCCATTATGACTTTTTCCCCTTTAAACAGGGGCCCGTCACACGTGCTGCAGTAACTAACCCCGTGGCCCGAAAGGCTGTTTTCTCCGGGCGCGTTCAGCTTCCTGTGTGCGGCGCCGGTTGCAAGCAGGACTGTTTTTGTCTTAAAACGCCGCCTGTTCGTAGTAACGATATTCGGTTCACCTGGAGCTATTTCCATAACTTCTTCACCGGGGAAGATCTTTACATATTCAAGGGCATGTGTGACCATGAGGTCAACAAGTGCCTTGCCTCCTATCTGGGTCAGGCCGGGAAAATTTTCCACTGTAGGTGTGCTGGCAACCTGTCCGCCAAGGGTGTCTCTTTCTATAATAACAGTATTAAGGCCTGCTCTTGCCCCGTATATACCTGCTGTAAGCCCTGCAGGACCGCCTCCTATGATAACAAGATCAGCCTCAATCTCTTCGGCATCGCTTTCCGGGATATAAACATTCTGCTGTTCCAGTTTCTCAAGAGACAGCATAAAAAGTTCCTCAGGCTGTGCGCCCATGGCTATGAGTTTTTCATTTGCATAAACCTGAGGAACACTCTGAGCCCCGTATTTTTCTGCCAGTTCCTGATTTGCCTGAATGTCTATTATTTCAACTGAAATAATCTCAGGCCGTGCAATGGCTGCCTTCAGCGCATTGACGGCCTGCTGCGGGCAGTAGGGGCAAGTGGAGCTTACAAAAACCTTTACATCCCTCCTGCCATCGATCCGATCAAGGACCTTTTTGGCTTCACTTCCAATACCTGTCTCACCGTAGCCTATCATCATGATTGCTTCAGCAAAGGTCTTGGCCTCTTCCCCAAGAGGCGCGCCATACCACCTTATATTATACCTGTCAGGCTCAATCAGAAGTGTCGGAGAATAACTGATATTTCTCTTTTGTGCTTCCTTGTGGCTGATCTCAAATTCCAGAAGGTCGATCCTGGATGTCAACTCCCTGAATGCACGTATTACCTGTCTGTTGGTATCACTGAAGACATCATTTTTCCCGGGAGACGTGAAAAGAAGCAGTGAAATATCATTGGGGATATTCTTGAATAGAGTTTTTACCTGGTCCTGCACCTGATCAAGGTTAAGGTCCTGTTTTTTTTCTGTATTTTTTATACCGGACATTTTTACCTCATAATTATAAATTATTTAATAAAGGTAATATAAGTTATAAGTTAAAAAAAAATATTTTAACATCAAGATCAATATCCTCCAAGTGAAAAGTTTTCACATGATGATTCAGAACCGGCAGTGACTTCTTGACAGGAAAGGCCATGAGGTTTAATTTCCAAGATTTAAACTTGACGGTCTTGTAAAAAATCAAAAATTATCTTTTCTGTCATTCCCGCGAAGGCGTTCAAGACTTTTTACGAGACCGTCAAACTTAATAATGAAAGGAAATCTGATGATAAAATCCTCCACACAGGAAACAGCAAAAACCATACTTGAAAATAAAAGAAAACTCCTCGGCAGAGGGCTGTCATATGCCGAAAAGATCCTGTTTTTACACCAGGCAGAAGAACAGAGAAATTCTATACTTACACCTAGCAGGGACATAATCAAACTGTACCCGGATCGTGTTGCAATGCAGGACGCGACTGCCCAGATGGCCATGCTCCAGTTCATCCAGGCAGGAAGAAAAAAAAGCAGTGTGGACGCAACCATACACTGCGATCACCTGATAGCCGCAAGCAATGGAAGGGACACTGACCTTAAAGATGCGGAGCGCACTAACAGAGAAATATACGATTTTTTATCCACCGCGGCCGCAAAGTTCGGGATAGGTTTCTGGGGACCTGGGGCCGGAATAATTCACCAGGTATTGCTTGAAAACTACGCCATGCCCGGCCTTCTTATGATTGGCACAGACTCACATACTCCAAACGCCGGAGGCATGGGGATGATAGCAATAGGTGTGGGCGGCGCCGACGCAGCAGAAGTAATGGCAGGACTTCACTGGGAAACGACATATCCGTACATAACCGGTGTCAGGCTCAAGGGCACGCTTAAAGGATGGGCTACTGCAAAGGATGTTATTTTTGAAATGCTCAACCGGTTTACTGTAAAGGGCGGTACCGGTCATATCTTTGAGTATTTTGGTGAAGGGGCCAAAGGACTTTCCGTAACCCAGAAGGCCACAATAACTAATATGGGGGCTGAACTGGGTGCGACTTCATCCATTTTTGTTAATGACGATTCAATGGATGCCTATTTGAGAAATGTCTGCCGGATCGAAGATGCGGACCGGTTAAAGGAATTCCGGGAGATTCTTAAACAGGATGAAATGTGCCTTACTGATCCTGAGAAGGTTTATCATAGTCTCGTTGAGATTGATCTGGATAAGATACAGCCCTCACATTCCGGTCCTTTTACACCTGACAGGATCACCAAGGAATCGGATTTCAGAAAAGTGGTAAAGGATGAAAACTGGCCGGAAGATGTCTCTGCAATCCTGCTGGGATCGTGTACCAATTCATCCTATTCCGATCTTTCGGCTGCTGCTGACATTCTGCTTCAGGCAAAGGAAAAGGGTATTAATATCAAAGTCCCTTTTCTGCTGTCACCCGGTTCTACAAGGATATATGAAACGATCAAAAGGGACGGCATTCTTGATATCCTCACCGAAGCTGGCGCGGTTATACTCACGGCTGCATGCGGGCCGTGTATAGGGCAGTGGAACAGGATAGGAGTTAAAAAGGGTGAATCAAACACCATTTTTACAACCTTTAACAGGAACTTTAAGGCAAGGAATGACGGGAATCCTGAAACCCTGGCCTTTTTAACTTCACCTGTGCTTGCTGCGGCAATAGCGGTTTCCGGGAAAACCGGTTTTAATCCGGAAACAGATAAACTCACTGCTGAAGACGGTACGGAGTTTTTACTGGTTCCACCGGACCCTGCCCCTTTACCTGAAAAAGGGCTGATGGAGTCACGCGAATATTTTATCCCGCCTGAGGACGGGAATAATAAAATCGAAATAGTTGTTGATCCTGATTCGGAAAGACTGGAGCTGTTAAAACCTTTTGAAAAATGGGACGGAAATGATTTTATTGATTTGCCCATACTTGTGAAGACAAAGGGAAAAACCACAACCGACCATATCTCACCGGGAGGTAAATGGCTGCGGTTCAGGGGGCATATTACAAATATTTCGGAAAATATGCTCATGGGAGCGGTAAACGCCTTTACCGGAGAAACTGGTCAGGGAACAAATGTTGTTATAGGAGAAAACGGTGTTCCTTTTTTCAAACTGGCGGCATTCTACAGGGAAAATACCGGTGGATTTGTCATCGTAGGAGACGAAAACTATGGAGAAGGTTCAAGCAGGGAACATGCCGCCATGAGCCCCAGGTTTATGGGAGCAAAGGCCGTAATTACAAGATCATTTGCCAGGATACATGAGGCAAACCTTAAAAAGCAGGGAATACTTCCTTT
>JASFHE010000463.1:0-5588 GCA_050123415.1 Desulfobacteraceae bacterium
CAATCCTCATTCATTTTTTTACCTCCATCATGTGATATGATGGAACTATATGATATCATAAGGTAATTGTCAATAGAATCAAGTTAGCGCTTATGGGGGCCTGCCCCTACAAATAAAAAAATAAACAATCTAATGACGAATCACGAGTGACGAAGGACGAATTAAAAGCAGATTCTGCCCGAACAAACATTCGTAACTCGTCATTCGTTACTCATCATTCGTCATTTTTTTATTTCCTCCACAACAACCTTCAACTCCCTGTTTAAAAAAATCTCAACAGCATCACTTGTCCTGGATGCGCCGGTTATTGCATCAAGGTCATTGTCTCTTTTTTTGTCCCCTTCAGGTGTAAGATGAAAATATTGCTTTTCTTTACCAGTCAGCTCAAGAGACAGACCTTTGAACTGGCCTGAAAACCAGTCTTCCGAAATCCTGCCCCCAAGACCCGGTGTCTCAGAATGCCTGTAAAAGGATATCCCCAGCAGCTTTGTCGCATCAGGATCTACCGCGGCCATGGCGTATACAGGCCCCCAGAAACCCGGCCCATCTACAGGAAAGGCATAGCCGGTAACGGTCTTCCCGTCATCATCATAACATGTGTATATTGTCCGGTCTCCGATCTTGCCTTCTTTTATCCTCTTATTATAAATTTCAGAAATTTTTTCAGGAGCAAGTTCTTTGCCCCTGTTTAACCCCAGCACATTAAGGATCGTGCGCTGAAGTTTTATTTTCCGGTTTCTTTCAATCCTGTCTTCATTTGTTATTTTCACTACAGTTACAATGGTTGTAAATACCAGCGCCGTGATGAACATGAACATTACTGATCGTATTATACTGTTCATTTGGCCGCCTGCCTTGCCTGTCCGGCCTGTTTTATCCCCATGTCAATAAGAGGAACAAAGGCATTCATCAAAAGGATCGAGAACATGAATCCTTCTGTAAAATTTGAATATTCTCTTAATATTACCGTAAGGCTGCCAACTATTAAGCCGTAAATCAGTTGTCCCTGGCTGGTCTTTGGCCCGGTAATAGGCTCTGTTACAATAAATACACTCCCGAATAAAAAAGCACCTGATATAAAAGTATATAAAAGAGGAGGTCCCGCTCCGAACATTCTCAAAAAAAGAGAAGCTATGAAACCGCCGGCAATACATGATACAGCAAGCCTCCATGGAGCAGCCTTTTTATATATAAGGAATAGCCCTGCGGCTATGATCAGGATAACCGATGTTTCACCCATGGAGCCCGAACTGTTCCCGACAATAAGGTGATAAACTGAAGGGAATGAGCCTTCTCTGATCTGCATGAGAGGAGTTGCCCTGGTTACAGAATCTATTGTATTTTCCCATGCGGAAAATCCTCCTGTCCCACCCCACATCGGCTCGATCCAGCTTCCGGTCATCTGTTTCGGAAAAGCAATATAAATAAAACACCTGCCCACCATGGCAGGGTTGTATATATTCCGGCCAAAGCCTCCAAACACCATTTTACCAAAGGTCACACCCGTAATGATGCCAATAATGGCAATCCAGAAGGGGATGGTAGGGGGGAGTGAAAGCGAATATATCAGGCAGGTTACAATAATGGCTGATGTTACTGGTTTTCCTTCTCTTACGGTAAAGTGGGCTTCCGTGGCGATCCCGAAAATAAGTACAGCAAGCGTAATAAAGAAGGCACGCCACCCAAAAAGATACACAGCAAACAATACCAGGGGGACAAGAGACAGACTTACCCTGATCATGACCTTCTGTGTTAAAAAATACTTTTTAAGAGGCATATATTCTGTTGTCCTTGACTAATAATAGGTTATAATTACCTTAAAATATATAAACCATCAACATATTATCCAAAAATCCGGAGGTCATAATGGCTGAAACTGTTAATGTAAAAAATGTCGGGCTTCGCGGCGTAACTGTGGCTGATACCAAAATAAGTTTTATTGACGGTGAGAAGGGCATTCTGATTTACAGGGGATATCGTATTGAAGAACTCGCGGAAGAATCCTCATTTCCGGAAGTAGCATATCTTATCCTTAACGGCCGCCTTCCCGGTAAAGCCGAACTAAAGGATTTTGAAGATAAGATCAAGTCTGCACGGGGAATTCCGGGTTTTGTGATCGATGCCTTAAGAACCTTTCCAAAAGACTCAGCACCCATGGATGTGCTCCAGTCTGCAGTTCCCATGCTGGGAATGGCTGACCCTGATCTTAATACGGAAACCAGAGAAGGTAACGTCAATATGGCAATAAGGCTTATGGCTCGGCTGCCCATAGTCATTGCTGCATGGCACAGGATAAGAGAGGGTAAACGTCTCCTCCAGTCGGATGATAATCTTTCTCTTGCAGAAAACTTTTTTTGGCAGTTGAAGGGTGAAAAGCCTGATCCCGAGATGGCTAAGGATCTGGATACATGCCTGGTTCTCCATGCTGACCATACCTTTAACGCATCAACCTTTGCCTGCAGGGAGGTTGTGTCAACAAGGGCACACATGTATGCGGGGGTCTCCGCCGGTATCGGCGCCCTGTCAGGGAGCCTTCATGGCGGGGCCAATCAGCAGGTAATGAAAATGCTCTTTGAACTTGAAAATGAAAAGGACATTCCCGGCTGGATCGTAAAACAGCTCGATGGCGGTGGAAGAATAATGGGGATGGGTCATGCCGTATATAAGACAATGGACCCAAGGGCAAAGTTCCTGAAGCAAATGGGCAAAAGGCTTGGTGAAAAGACAGGGAACAAAATATGGCATGATCTTTCAATGCAGATTGAAAAATACGGGGTTGAAGAGTTTAAGAAAAGGAGTAAAGACAACATTCAGCCCAATGTGGATTTCTTCAGCGCCCCTGTTTATCACATAATGGGTATCCCGCTTGATCTGATGACCCCGATCTTTGCCATGTCCAGAGTAGCGGGATGGTGCGGACACATCATTGAAGAAAAATTCGCAGAGGCCCAGGGAAAACCGGCCCTGTACAGGCCTAAGGCAGAGTATGTGGGCAATTACTGCGGTCTTACCGGTTGTGAATACGAGGCTTTGGATAAGAGATAGTATAAGATGAACTATCTGGAATTGCTTAATAAGTATAACAGGTTACTGGAGGAGTTTGATCAATTAAAAAAGGAGAACAATAGGTTAAAATTAAAGCTGGGCAAAAATCAAAATAAAATCGATACCGGTAAACGAGATATCATTGATAAACAATCCATTTCAAATAACAGGCCTGTCACCGCTAACTCCAAAGTAGCTCAAATTAATAACAAATCGGATTCAACTTTTAAGATTAAATTGTTCATGTCTCTCTTCAAAGGTCGTGATGATATCTATGCAACAAAATGGGAGAATAAAAAGAAAGTAACATCCGGATATTCACCTGTTTGTCTGAATCAATGGCGAAAAGGTATATGTGGAAAACCGAAAATCCCATGCTCAAAATGTGAAAATAAGTCATACGCGGTTTTGGATGATAATGTAATAGATGATCACCTTAGAGGAAACATAGTCGTTGGTATTTACCCCATGCTGCCTGATGAAACCTGTTATTTTCTGGCAATGGATTTTGATGAAGAAGAGTGGCAAAGAGATATCTCAATTGTAAGAGAGACATGTGATGAGTTTCATATCCCTGTAGCAGTGGAACGTTCACAATCAGGGAATGGGGCGCATATATGGTTTTTCTTTGATGATCCTATCCCCGCTTCCCTTGCCAGAAAATTCGGAACGGGACTTTTAACATTTTCAATGGACAGGAGACATGAGTTAAAATTCAAATCCTATGATAGATTATTCCCCAGTCAGGATACTCTTCCAAAAGGCGGTTTTGGAAACCTGATAGCTCTTCCCTTTCAAAAATCAGCAAGGAAAAATCAAAACAGCGAGTTTGTTGATGAAAAATTTAATCCATACAGCGATCAATGGGCATATCTTTCAACAATTAAGAAAATATCTGAAGATAAAATTGGAGGTCTAATAGCAGAGTTATGCCAGGGCCATGAGTTGGGCCAGTTAAAGATCGATGAAGAGGAAGATCAGAAACCATGGGAGACAGTTAAAAAAGTAAGTTTGGATAAAAATGAATATCCAAGAACGATCGACATTGTAAAATCAAATATGCTCTTTATTCCCAAAAACGGGATTTCTGAAAAGGGATTAAATCATCTGAAAAGATTGGCCTCCTTTAAAAACCCTATGTTCTACAAGCAACAGGCCATGCGTTTATCAACCTATGGGCATTCAAGAATAATTACATGTGCCGATGATACAAAGGATTATCTTTGTTTACCAAGAGGCTGTGAAGAGGAAGTTGTAACTGAGTTTCAATCATTGAAGGTTGATTGCCAATTCATTGATAAAACCAATCACGGTAAAAAAATTGATGTGGAATTCAATGGTGAACTGAGAGACGACCAACAACATTCAGCCCTGGAGCAGTTATTATCTCGTGACATCGGAATCCTATCCGGGACAACGGCCTTTGGGAAAACTGTTGTTGCAATAAAGTTAATTGCCGAAAGAAAAGTAAAGACTCTTATCCTTGTTGACAGGATAGGTTTGCTTAACCAGTGGAAGGATAGGCTAAAACAGTTTCTCATTGTTAACGAAGTCTTGCCTGAAGCGGATAGTCCGACGATCAAAAAAAGAGGGAGAAAGAAGAAATTAAGTATTATTGGTCAATTAGGCGCAGGGAAAAATACATTAAACGGGATAGTTGATATCGCAGTCATGCAATCAATGGGACGCATGGGAGAAGTTAAGGATTGCATAAAAAACTACGGGATGATTATTGCCGATGAATGCCACCATGCACCTGCCTTTAATTATGAAAACATATTAAAAACTGCAAATGCCAGATATGTTTACGGTCTTACTGCGACTCCAACCCGAAAAGACGGGCATCACCCGATACTGCTTATGCAATGTGGCCCAATACGATATCGCGATGATCCCAAAAAACAGGCAGAGAACCGCCCCTTTGATCATTTTGTTATTCCAAGGTTTACTTCACTAAGAATACCCTTTGACAGAGACGAAAAAGAACTTTCCATCAATGATGTATATTCCGAGATAATGGAAAATGATTTTAGGGATCAGCAAATTATTGAAGATGTCGTAGAGAATTATAAACTTGGCAGAAACTGTGTTGTGCTATCTCAGAGAGTCGAGCATGTTGAAACGCTTTCGGAAAAGCTCAAAGAAGAGATTCCGGATGTCTTGTCATTGACCGGCAAGATGGGAATTAAAAAAGCCCGTGAAGTTCTTGAATACATTAAGGGTGTACCTGATGATAAAAATATTGCCCTGGTAGCTACAGGCCCTTACATAGGAGAAGGTTTTGATGAACCGCGGCTCGATACACTGTTCCTTGTAATGCCCATATCATGGAAGGGCACTTTGCAGCAGTATGCCGGAAGGCTTCATCGTTTATTTAATAATAAAAAAGAAGTCCTGATTTATGATTATGTGGATATCCATCAGTAATATCCGGTTAGGTTCTTGCATAATATAAAGAAAGTGGTGAAAAAAATCATTTTAATAAAGAATTTTCTTGACAAATAGTAAATAAATTTTGCGGCGACCTGCAATAACCTAATTAT
>JASFHE010000464.1:0-5588 GCA_050123415.1 Desulfobacteraceae bacterium
CACTGCTTTGCCATGAAGGAGACTGACATAGATGTCAAAACTGCAGGAAAACAGTAATACACCGGAAGAGCTGCGAAAAATAAGGGAAAAAAGGATCACGGATACAATCAGGCTCAAGATACCTGACAGGGTAACCGTGTTCACGTCAATAGGTTATTTTGCCGCAAGATATGCCGCCGTTTGATGTCATCTCTAATGGTATGAGGGGGGGGGGGACTTAAAGGCACTGGGGACGATGTAAGAGAACACTGCAAAAAACTGATTGATTACTGTGGGAAGGATGGAGGATACATCCTGTCTCCCGGGAGTTCCACGGATGAGGTCAAGCCGGAAAACCTGAAGACGATGATCGAATTTACTAAGCAGTATGGTGGTTATTAGTTTTTAGAAAAATCTCATTGTTTTCACAGATTTCAAACTGATAACCTGCCAGCATCCCCTCCTTAAGTTTTTTTTGCAGCACATAACCAGTCCCATGGTAACGGCTCCTTCATCCAGCGTGGAGGCTGATCAAATTCCGTCTCCCATGGATACTGGATTTTCTCAATCTCCAATATCTCCATGCCTCTGCTTTCGAGCAGGATGATCAATTCCTCCTCAAGATAGTGTTTTGTATCAACATCATCGATCTTTACGATTCCCTGGCGCAGTCTTATACTGTCCGTTCGTTTATGTGTGCGAAAGCCTGACATCACAGCATTTGATTTCTTCGGGTCAATGAAGGAGTAAGGATCGAGTTTACGCTTAAAGCAAAGTCAACCTTTGGAAGCCGTATTCGCTTTTTAGACAGGTCGACAGTTCTGTAGGATATGTTCGTGAGTTCTTTAAACCTGGCTTTTGACCTTGCGATACATTTCGGAGATATATCAAGGGCAATGATTTGCTGGAACAGAGAAGAGAGGACCGGAAGAAAATTGCCGATACCACATCCAAGATCACTGGCTGTTCCGGCAGAACATGAATATTTTTCCATCCTGTTTCGAACAAGACCCTGCCGGTCACGCTTCATCACATTAAATATCTCGTCTTCATAATTCCCGGAAATACTGTCCCAGTAGGCTCGTACAGTCATTATTTTCCCCTAATGATACATAGATTTCAGGGATATCTGTAAAACAATGCGAACTCATACCCCTTTAACAGCCCGTGTCGATACGCTATGCAAAAAATGAAAGAGGCCCTGCACGGTCTTGTTATCTGTCTGAGGGTTATATCATTTTTAGTCATCCCTGTGAACCGAATCCTGTGAAAATGCCGGCGCACAGACCGATAAAAATTCAGCACCATCTTCACTGGGAGTACTATATTGAACCCATTCATTCGCATTTACTATAATAGCTTCACCTGCATTGATAATGAACACTTCAGAACCGGTTTTAACCTGCAACATCCCTTTCAACACGAGTGTACACTCTGTAAAGTCTGTTTTTTGCTTTGGCTCTGACCAATCCGGAGGACTCACCACGCGGGCTATACTGACCTCTGAAGTTTCGGAATTTACACGACCGATAATTTCTTCAATTCTTTTGAATTGATTACCCGCTGCCTCGATAGATGTAAATTGTTCAATTTTTTTTGGCATATTTACTCCTTTTTAAGACATCATGTGTAATTATTTCAAGTGGAATATCAGGCTTTCCACAGCGAACATCATCATATGTAAAGCCGGTCGCTTTTCTACCTTCCTGTTCTGAAAGCCAGGCTTTAATACCAATTTCTTTGATTCGGAAGCCATCCTGTATTAACAAAGGTCACAGTAAATACCATAATAGGATATATATTTTTCTTTTTCCATATGCCTCTCCTTTTTCAGGGAAGAGAAAAGTCAACTCTATCACAATCTTTGAGTCCCGGTGCCGTTCGAAGGTGAATAGTACTTATCAGTTCCGCGTTTTTTTCAAACTCAGGTACCCATGTCCGGAAAGCGACGATTCCCGGATATTTACAGGCAATTTATTTTCTGTGATTAGATACATCTTTTCTATAAAGTCTTTGAAGTATAAATTCTCTGCCATTTTTAAATTCATTTTCTATTTTGGAGATTTGTGTTTCAAATCCTTCTTTTGCTGTATATACAGCCGCATCTGATTCACCATATCTTTCTTTTAATGGACCACCATGTTTATTCATTACATAAAGGGTATGTGCATCCAGTTCTGTCATAACAAAAAAACACCATTGATATATCTTGGCTTTTTATATTGCTTAATGTATTTACTTCAGCCTTCAGCTAAACAGTTTTAGCCTGTTATTTTAAGCACATAGTTTATTCTTTTTTATTACTGTGAATAATAATGTGATCTCCGGGGTGAATGGGACGACTGACATCTATGTGATTCCAGATAATGAGATTCTTAAGTGGAACATCGTATTTCTCGGCTATAGATGTAAGATTATCTCCTTTTTTAACTATATATATTCGTTCTTTGTGTGCTGCCAAATATTTTTTCATATAGTCCTTGTACCGGGCCTTAAAGCCATCTGAAGCGCCTTTGGGAATAAGGATATTATGTTTCCCCTTTGAGAGATAGTATCCCCTGATTTCCGGATTTAAATCCTTGATAACTTTGAATTGAGTTTTCCCTGCCCGGGCAATAATTCTGATCGGGACCTCCTTCGGACATTTTACTTTGACCTCATCGAATTCCAGAGGGGGGTAGAAATCGTTTTCCGTAAGATTAAAACCATATTTCTCAGGATCGGAAAATATCAGCTTAACTGACAGTATGCGAAAAATATACCGCTGTGTTTCAAGAGGTAAATAGAGCTGGTAATAATTATCCGTTCCCTGTTCCAGTATTTCCGCCATCAGGCCTTCTTCACCCATATTGAACGCAGCAGCTACAAGTGTCCATGAATTGAATTGTTTATGCAATTCTTTTAAAAACCGCATTGCAGCAGCAGTAGAAGCAAATATATTCCTTCGTTCATCAGTATACTCATCAATAACAAGCCCGTATTTTTTACCTGTACCGGACAAAAATTGCCAGAATCCCATTGCGCCCTTTTTTGAACCGGCGTGAGCAAGTAGAGCGCTTTCAGCAATGGCCAGGTATTTGAGATCATCCGGTATTCCGTTTTGTTCCAATGTCTGCTCAATATATGGAAAATAACGTGTTGAACGCTTCAACCATAAAACAACCTGGGGACGATTCCAGAGTGAAAGGAGAAGTTCTTTTTCAAGGCGTTCCTGAACTTCCTGATTATTAACAGGAACCTCTTCACCACAAAATTCCAGGAGAGTGTCAATTCTCAGGGACGAGACCAGAGAAGGGAGGTCTATCCGGTCAGTGGATTCAGCATAGATATCCTGAGAAAATAAAAACCAAAAGCAGGTGGATGCAATAACTGCCCATTTTATTAACTTCAGTTGGTTATTTTTATTCATAGTCACCTTATTAGAATCCGGGTTTGAGTAATCGTGAGTAATAACTCCCCGATGTATACAGGGCTGCAGCCGGGTTATGCCCCATGACTCTGTCCTTTGCTATAAGCACTGTTGTAAACGCCTTACTGTATTTAAAAAACAGAGAATCATGTCCCACACACAGTCCAACCAGTATGTTAAAATCCGTATCTTCTTCGTTTAGAATAGTTGCCTGAATAATCGGGTTACACATGGGGTCAAATTCGTTTATTCTGACTTTTTGTTTTTCAGACAAACCTATTTTTTCCTTTTCAATCCCACCGCATTTACACATTACTGATACTACATTAAACTCCTGCGCGTTCAGGATTTGGGACAAAACACGTGCTTCAGCTTTAAGCCCGCCGCAAAAGGCGATCCCCAGCTTTTTATATTTCATTTTACTGGCAAATTCACAAACCTCCTGAATCCTTGGTTTTGAAGGATGCAGTGTATAAGGTTTTACTTCCCTGTTGATATAGCATTCTCCCTCCTGGATAGAGGCCACCCGGGCAAATTCCTTTATCTCCGGCTTTTCATACTCCTTTAAGGCCTTTTCAATAACAGACTTGTAATTTATCGTAGGACAAAAAGCAGGACTTTTTCCTTTTTCACCTGATTCACATATCCTGTCTTTGAGAGTACACTCTGCACATTGAGGCGGGACTTTATCATTCATAATAATACCTCCTGAAAGTATGCATACTATGTGTTAAAATTGAAGATCGCGGTGACAATTAACATAAGATACTAGTTTTGAATAAAGGAAGGGTCAAGTAATAACTGCATGGGGCAGGTATTCCCTCTTTTTCTTCCTTCTTGATACTCTTGAAGGCAAGACAATATTCCTGGTTGATATCGGATGGTCATATATTTCCAACGTAATCATGGCTGTTAAGGAACACTCTGTCCATATGATAATGGGCGATTACATGAAGTCTCTTACTATGGGATCGGCTACAGTTATTATGGACCCGACCGTTGCTGATCTTCTCAAAGACAGCTATGGTTTTAAGACAAAAGAGCAGTTAAGCAAATGGTTTGCGGAAAATGTTGAAAAAGCTCAATACCCTTCGGGTGAAAAGATGAAACCATTCAATGATGCATCCGGTATCAAAGTACTTGTTGCAGGAGGCGGAATCCAGACAACCTGGTTTGTAATTGATTTCATGATGGGACCCGGCATGCTAGGGGCTAGTACACTCATCGACGACTGGAGGTAAAAGAAAAAATCAGGGGTTCGAGGATCTCCCACCTGCTGCGCGGGCGTTTCGACAAGGGATCGAGGGTTAAAGAGTAAATAATGTAATGATATAACATATCATGCTGCAGGCTGCCGCCTTTGCTAAAGCTTCAGCAAAGGCGGCAGCCTGTTCATAAAACAGAAAGCTCGAAATATTTATATAAAAACCTTTACGATTTTTCTCTGAGATAACTCTGTAATAATTATTTAACAGAACCGCTTACAGAAGTTTCATATCTCTTACCTTTTGGTTGATATTTCTGCCGGAATGAACCAAAACACGGTCCTTTATAACCGGTTATCTCTCTTTTTGTATAGGGATCAATAATTCTTAGTTCGTGGTGTATGTTGGGATCATATGTTTTCTTTACTATTATTTCAGGATCAACTGGATCAGAGTGGCAATTCGGCCCGATAATCATCATGTAATATCTTTCATCTATCCAGGGAAGACATTTCTTTTTTCGCATTTTCACCATTGATATTTTATTTGAAGATACTCCCTGTTGATCTGTATTGTTTTCGTCAGACATGGCAATGTCCGGCAAAAAAAGGATAAAATATATTGAAAGCAAAAAGCAGATTTTTTGATTTTTTGCCATGATATCCCCCTTATTTTTCATTTCCACCTATTGCAGAGACAGGTTTTAAACCTGCCTCTGCATCTAATTAACCGTTGTTTCATATTTAACACCATCGGGGACAGGCACAGGAACATCTACTGTATAGCCATGGTCACTCTGCGTTTTTTCAAGACTGTCTACTGCCAGAAAGGCAGTGTATCGTGAAATAAGGTTATAATTTATTGAGGTTGTAATAATCTCTTTTTTAATTCATCTTTTTAAACCACTACCTATGGTAGTGGTACGATAAAAAGGTTTAACCGTGAAAGTAATTAGATAAAATATACCTCCCTGAAGGGTACCCCCTAAATTGGGA
>JASFHE010000465.1:0-5579 GCA_050123415.1 Desulfobacteraceae bacterium
TATCATCTCTTTTAACCTCGTTGGTTTGATTTGTGTTTCTTGGGCGTTACACATATCTATCTGATCCAACGAGGTTTTTCAATCCTTACTTCCTTTTTTTAATCTTTAATCGCGGTTCTTGGGTTAACCGGAAATTACTGATTTTTTTTAAATCAATCATATTTTTATTTTAAAATGAGGATATCTTCTTCAGACCTATCTGCAGGAACAATCGGGTCCCCTTTTTGATCGCCGACATCCTGTGGTTTGGGATTAAAGGCAAGTCAGAAAGGTCTAAAATTGCAACTCCAGGCCTCTTGTTTTTTAAATCCAGTTTTTTACATTTTTTTAACATCTTCATAATTGACTTAATCACCATTGCATTTTATCCTTTGACTACAAGGGTAATCCCCCCTTTTGAAAGGTCGGATAGACCTCCTATTCTTTTTTACCTCTCACTATCCGGCCTTTCTATATTTTATGTCTATACCTGCCGCACTATCGTTTCGTTTGCATTCTGTACCGACCTCTTTGATTTCCAGCTTCACACATTTAGTATGTGGAACCTAACCGGTATTATGAGCCTTAAGTCTTTTATCCAGGTCTTCGGTGAATCCTGTGTAATAGCGTGTTGGATCGTTTTCACTGGTCAAGATGTAGACGTAGTAAAAGTTCTGCATGTTTGTAGGGAAATGAAAGAAAATGCTGGTTTAAAGTTTTCGTTCTTTACTGCGTTTCTATTGGCCTGTGGCGCCCGTATTAAACTACGCCCTCACAGGTGCCCGAACGTAGCTCGTGCTTGATTGATATTGGTGGCCCGGCTTCGCCTGAAGGCTACGCCGTGGCAGCCTCCGTTCTCAACTTCGTTTCGAACGGAGCCTGGCGGAGAGGGTGGGATTCGAACCCACGTGCCCTGCTATTAACAAGACAAATCGATTTCGAGTCGACCCCGTTACGACCACTTCGGTACCTCTCCGTTTAGCAGTTTTTCTGATTTCTCCTCGAACGGAAGAAATCCTTGAGCAGATCACTGCATTCCTTTTCCCTGATCCCCGAGATGACTTCGATACGATGATTAAGGCGGGTATCGTTTGCAGGATCATATAAAGAACCGGCAGCACCTCCCTTGGGATCAAAGGCTCCGAACACAAGCGTCGATATCCTGCTGTGAATGGCGGCCCCCATGCACATAAGGCATGGTTCAATTGTGACCACAAGTGTCACATCATTAAGGCGATAATTCTTAAGCGCCTCCCCTGCCCTCCTGAGCGCCAGGATTTCTGCATGAGCAGTGGGATCATTGAGGCCAATGGGCTGATTGTGGGCGCTTGTGATAATGTCATCCTCCGGACCGGCAATAACCGCTCCGATCGGGACTTCTCCCTCATCAAAACCCTTTTTTGCCTCAATAAGAGCCTGCTCCATAAGCAGTTCATAAACGCTGTGATCCATCGCGCAACAATTACCATTTCATATTGACTCAGTCAAGGTTTAGCTTGTCTTTCTGAAACAATGAAAGCTCAATTAAAATAATGCTGGCATATAATAAAATTATATAATAATTTCCCATTATGATATACGATTACATAATTCTGGGCGGCGGGATAGTAGGTATTTCTACTGCATTGCAGTTGCAGCAATATTTTCCTGACAAAAAAATATTATTGCTGGAAAAAGAGTCGGAATATGCGAAACATCAGACCGGCCATAACAGCGGAGTAATACATGCCGGTGTATATTACCAGCCTGGCAGCCTCAAGGCTGAATTCTGTAAAGCCGGGGCCGCTGCCACCAAATCCTTCTGTGACACCAATAATGTCCCCTATATAGAATGCGGTAAACTCCTTGTCGCAACAAATGACCTTGAAATGGAACGTATGCAGGCATTAGTTGATCGCTGCGGTCAGAATGAGATCGATATAGAGATTCTGGATCAGAAGCAGCTTAAATTAAAGGAACCTAACATCACCGGACTTGGGGCAATACTTGTAAAGGCAACAGGTATTGTCAACTATCAACAGGTCTCCAATAAAATGCTTGGATGTTTTATTGATTCAGGCGGCAATGCCTGCCTGAATCAGAAAGTAACTGCACTTCATGAATCAGGCCCGAATGTTACTGTCACAGCTTTTCATAATGGAGAGAAAAGAATATTTAAATGCCGGTTCTTGATTACATGTGCGGGTCTTCAGGCAGACCGGATTACAAAAATGTTAGGCATCCCGACGGATTTTCAAATAATCCCCTTTCGCGGTGAGTACTACCGGCTTCCGATGAAATACAATCAAATAATTAATCACCTCATCTACCCGATCCCTGATCCGAAATTGCCATTTTTAGGAGTCCATTTGACTCGTATGATTGATGGCTCTGTTACAATAGGTCCGAATGCAGTACTTGGATGGAAGCGTGAAGGATATGGCAGGATTAATGTAGACATTAAAGATGTGCGGGACACTTTAACCTTCCTCGGCTTCTGGCAATTTTCAAAATCCCATTTAAAAACCGGTTTACAGGAGCTTAAAAACTCACTGTGGCCTCTCGAGTACCTCAAGCTGGTACAAAAGTATTGTAAGCAACTGAAGTTGAGTGACTTAAAACCATACCCCGCCGGTATTCGCGCCCAGGCAGTATTGAAGGATGGATCACTTGTGCATGATTTCCTGTTTGCGGAAAGTCCGCGAAGCCTTCATGTGTGTAATGCGCCTTCTCCAGCTGCGACTTCTGCAATACCCATTGGAGATTATATTTGTAAAAGGGTGATGAATAAAACTCTTGAAGAAAATCAATCGGCACTGTATAGGAGTTAATGCGGTTCTTTTTTACAATCCGGGCATATGAACAATAGAAGGTATTTGATTGCATTTTCTAGACAGTCTGCGCCTTAACCGAGATTTTTATATACAAATATTGTTATCCAGAGGTACTGCTTATGAGCAAAGGAGCCATTAACACATGGACATTGGCGGTTGTGGTATTATCAATCTCGGCGCTGTTTCTGGCAATGATACGCCAGTTTATCATGCCTCTCCTTCTTGCCGGGATCTTTTCTGCCCTGTCTTATCCCATATACAGTAAATTTAAAAAATGGTTCGGGGGACGACACGGACCGGCTTCTGCTGTTACCGTATTAATCATCCTGTGCGTAATCATTGTACCGCTGTCCGGCCTGCTGGCAATTGTGACTGCCCAGGCCGTTAAGATTGGTACTGTAGCAACACCCTGGATAAAAGAGCAAATTTCCGAACCTGCCGCCATATCCGGTCTTCTGCAGCAGCATATGCCATTTTATGAAACCATTATTAAACCATTTGAACAATACCAGGACCAGATAATATCAAAGGCCGGAGAACTGCTCGGCAGCCTGAGCAGTTTTATAATAGACAAGTTCAAGGCAGCAACCGTTGGAACAGCAAATATGATTATCAGTGTATTTATCATGCTCTACTGCATGTTCTTTTTTCTAATAGAAGGAGACAGCATACTTAAAAAAATACTGTATTATCTGCCGCTGGAGGATCATGATGAACGCCGGCTGCTGGATAAATTCACATCAATAACCCGGGCAACGCTAAAGGGAACCCTGGTTATAGGAATACTGCAGGGAGGTTTGGCCGGTCTTGCCTTTGCAGTCCTCGGTATTCACAGTACAGTATTCTGGGGAACTCTTATGGCGGTGCTGTCTGTTATTCCCAGCATAGGTTCAGCAATCATCTGGTTCCCGACAGTTCTTTTCTTCCTTGTGACCGGTCATATTGCAAAGGGAGTCATCCTTTTTGTGTTCTGCGCATTTGTTGTGGGCAGCATGGATAATCTTTTGCGGCCCAAACTTGTAGGCAAGGATACAGAGATGCATGAGCTGATGATCCTTTTCGGAACACTGGGCGGTATTTTTATGTTCGGAATAGTTGGAATGATAATAGGACCTGTTATTGCCGGTCTTTTTGTAACGGTATGGGATATCTACGGCATCGAGTTCAAAGAAGTTTTACCGGAAGTAAAGATATTCTCTCAAAAGGAAGCAACAGTGGCATGTGCTGACAACGCCGAACAGGATATTGAAAAATCCGAAAATACTACTACGTAGGTATGAGAAATAAAATTTACAGCATTTTTACAGGATTAATAAACAGTATATCCGGATATTCTAATACTGGTAACATCAGCTATTTTCCCATATTAATAATCCTTTTAAATATTATATTTGCCCTTCCCCCGGCTTTAAAGGCAGAAGAAAAAAATATTCCTTCCCCGTTTCAGGTCCCCAATGAAAATATGGAGTATGGATTAAACATCTCCGCAGATGATATGGAAAAAGCGGACTGGAAACCAATCTCCGGAATAAATGTAGCCCGGCTATTCGGTCAGCATGAAATCTGGCTTAGATTTAAAGTCCCTGACAAAAAATGGGAAAATCCTGCTGTCCTGATTATCGGTTATCTGAACAATCCTGAAGTATGGTATAACCAAAAAAAGATTTATTTCAATGACAGTCAATCGATTGCGGCAGATACTTCTTTTCTCCAGCATCTCATTCTTTTTCCTCCGGGCGAATATTGTACCGGATATGTGTACCTGAGGATACCATTTGAAAACCCGTATAATATAGGATCATTTGAAAAAGTATACATCGGCAGAATCACAGATCTTGTTCCTCTTGTCCAGATAGAAAGCCAGAAAAACCTCAGGTTTTATATTCCTTCTATATGCCTCGGTGGAATGCTGGTTTTTTCGGGTGCACTTTTTCTTATCCTTTTTCTTTTTCCTTTAAAAAAACAAAACTATCCCTTTGTTTCATTCGGCTTTTTTTCTTTTTTAGCCGGCATAAGTTTTTTAAGTATTATGCCTGTATATGCGGCATTTGGTCTTCCTCCAAAATTATGGATAAATATCGAAACAATCCTTTTCTTTTTACTGCCGGTAGGGATTGTGGCCTTTGTTGAGTATACATTTAATTCTTTTCTCAGATCATACCTTCGAAGGCTTTGGCAGATTCAGGTCTTGTTAACTGTTCTGGCCGGCATCTGGTTTCAAATAGGCTTTGTGTCTCCTTACTTTTTTCTATTTGGCAATCTGATTGCCCTTTTAAGCATTATCCTGTGCTTTGTTTCCATTTACAAATCATCCCCTTCGCCTGGCCAGCCTTTATCTTCATCAAGACTTACCATGGCCGGTCTGTTTATCTTTATCATTGCCGCCACGCTTGATATCTTCAATGATCTCGGGCTTGTTTCCTTTGGCGGTTATTATTACGGTTTTGCCACACTGGCGTTAATTTTGTCATTCGGGTACGCCCTGCTGGTTCATTATAAAACAACCATCCTTAAAGTCGGGAGATACGCCGTTGAACTGGAAACCAACAAGCGAAAAATCCTTGGACTTGAACAGGCCAATTTAAAATCCCGTTTTGAGGCGCTTAAAACCCAGCTTAATCCACATTTCCTTTTTAACACACTCGGCACCCTCATGACCCTGAAGACAGGGATATGGCTTTAGGCTATGTGGAGAAACTCTCAAAAGTATACAGATATCTGTTAAAAACAAAGGACAGAGGCCTGGTAAGACTTGATGAAGAGCTGGATTTTATTAAATCCTATGCA